>JAGXGJ010000084.1 GCA_024636875.1 Methylococcaceae bacterium
CGCAAGCAGTTCCAACAGCACATCGACTAGCGGTGTACGATCTTCGTTACTGATTTTGGGTAATTGTGGCTTGAGTGAATCCATGCGGCTATTTTAACCTGATTTTTACGGCGCTGCCTGTAACTAATGAGAAGTTACAGAATATCCCGTAAATGTTCTTCTCCTTCAATAAGTACCAAATCGATGTTGGCTGCCTTAGCCAGATGACTGAAATCTCCTGCACTTGTTGGCTTGGCTAACTCATCCAAACCACCTAGCATTTCTTCAAGAGACTGATCAAGCGACATCCAGGAGACAATGCCAATAAGCACCTGGGCCGCATCTTTGGGAAGGTATTCCGATAACTGCAAGAATGCTTCATCGCTTCGAGCTGCTCGTACTGCGGGAATAAGTGCCTCTGGAACTCCAGCCTGAAAAAGTTCTTGATGACTTAAATTGTCGAGGATGTAATGCTCAGAATCTGGTTGATTGTGTTGAATATCCTTGATAACCGATGTTGTTTCTTCAACATCGAAAATCTGTAATGTTCCTGTCGCCAAGTGCGCTTCAAAACATTTATTTTTACACCAGGCATAGGCTTCATCATGGTGATCAACATGCGCCAGCAAGAAAATATCACCAACCTCCGGCGCAATGACAATAGCACGATAATCGTCACCAACTCTTGCACTTCTGACTTTCGGATCTCTCGCCATAGGCGAAAGATGTTCCAAGTGTATGCTTGCCTGCGTACTATCCTCTTCAAATTTACGGGTTAATTCATAAACCTTTTTCTGAACTTTGGCCGGCAAACGGCCAAAGTTCTTCAGTACGTCTCTATGCAACATTAACTGCGCCATTTTATCCTTCCTTTCCTGGTAGCTGACCTAGTAACCAAGAGTCGCCTTTGCTCATAATTTCTTGTTCGGTAATTATTTGCCAACCAGCCTGTTGCCATTTAGATGCAAAGCTGGACTGATCTCCGACTAGCAACGCAACTGGTAAGGTTATATTTGGCCACGCAAGTTCTGCACAAAGGTCATCGCCAAGGTCATCGTTATAGAATTCGATTATTGGAACTTGTTTGTTTGCAGATGCCATCAGTTTGACTACTTTTACCAAGCTGAGCACGGTGTTCTCTATGATTTCGAGCCATTCTGCCGAGATCGCACTCTCCACACGTACTGCAATTTCTGGTGCAGTCCCATCCCCTGCCTCACTACTGGTAAAAGGCAAAAACGCATCTGCAAATTGAAACAGGTTCATCATGGCTAAGAACTGTCGCCAGCGAACAAGATAGCTTTCTTTTCCCTTGCGCTCTTCATAGGAATCACCCAGCCTCAGAGCGATTTTCAGGTTTGTGAAATCGTTGGTTACCAATTCCTGAGCATAAGCATAAGCCAGCAAGTCCTCTAATAAGGCTAATCTGGTCAACCACACCGAGTCGCCGGTATTGTCTCCAGATAGCGGAGCGACAGGATAGCCTCGCTGCCATGTTTCAAGCATAGAATTTACTTCCAAGGCATCCTGTCCTATTCCTCTCCCCGCGAGCATTAACAAGCTAAACCCACCGATATGATGAGCCAATGCCTTCCAACCTTTAGCGACAGGACAAACGAGAAAGGCTTTCAACTGCTCGAACGGATTAGAACACATCATTTGCACATTTGGTGTTTGCTGTCCTTCCACCGCCAGTTTCTGTGCATAAGGCTGTAAAACCTTGGACACCAGATGAGGTTGTAAAAAAGCCAGATTAGCCATTTCATGGGAGGCATCCAAATCGTTCCAGGCAATATTCCAAATATTAAATTGCTTGCTTTCCAGAATTGCCCGCCGCTTTTTAATGTCATCAGCAAGCCGACACTCCTTCTCACCCGGCTTAACATGTGGATCAAATCCATCGGTAAAAATTGCGGTCGGTTTTACATCTGGATCATCACAACGCAGCATGAAATCCGGCTGACATTTAATCGCCACATTATGATGTAAGTTAAGCATGGGCTGTAGTTCTATTGACCAGCGTCGACCATCGCCAATTGAAAACTCAAATCCTTCAGTCCCGGCAATAATGGTGCTACGCCAACTGGCATTGCTCCCAAGACCCTCAATCCAGGACTGCAAACAGCTAATAAATCGCTTCTCCAGTACGCTGCCAAAAATTGAGGTAACTTTAACGTCAGCAAGGCTTTTCTTAAGCTGGCGGTTGGCACCGGCTTCCAGCAGCTTTTTCAGTAATACGATGCCTCGCTTACGGCTAATATTCTCTGCCTTGTGTTGCATATGATAGGTGCGAATACAACGATAACAGCCATCTGTATCGTTTTCGGTCTGCTGTAATTTACGGCAGCTACAGGTTTCCAGTGCATTCAACGCCAAATCCAGCACCTTCATCACCCCGGCAGCAGGCAGGCTAGTTCCTTCATTATCATCCTGAAAAAGCGTTTTCAAAAAACCGGTGCCTCCTGGCACTGCGTCCAGTAACACCAGATAATGGCGTGTGATGCCGGCCGAATGATCCGGTATAATTTGCGGTTTTACCAGCAGATGAGCCGGATCGCCCTGAAAACGGAGCCGCATCCCTAAATAAATTGCCGCTTCAAGTGTATCCAGATCGGCAAACTCTACATCCGGTAACAACAATCGGATGGCTTCAGAACGCAGTTCCCGGTATAGATAAAGCGTTTGCCAGTTATAGGCGTCTTCAGCTCTTCCCTCCTGTTTACGTTTTACGGTTTCCCGATGGCCGGAACAACTGCGCCGATGTTTTGCCTCATTGCGGCGTTTACCTGGCGGCACGGCAATCCCGCAATCGGCGCATAATTCAAAACCGATAGTGGGCACTTTTTTATCCGAACCAAAATCCAGATCAGCGACTGCATCACCATAACCGGCATTAATTTCCCGCATCAGCATGGCGGAGCGATATTCAATACCAAATGGTAAATTATCATCACCGACAGCACCGCTGGCTTGCTCTATGGTGTGATCAAAGCTGGATACGACCGAATAAAACTCGTTTTCACGCTCTTCCGCACTATCCGACGACAGGCTTTCATAATATTCCATATAAGAAATTGCCTGTGAGCGCTGAAATGGCAAAAACTCCTTATGTTGCCCTCAATCACATTGCCCGGAAGGACCATCGTAGCCGCATTGCGGGCAAGCCGGTATGGCATCAGGTTTATCAACTTCCGCCGATAAACGCATGTGACCACATTGCCCACAAATCGCCCATTGCTTTATGAGTGGTTGAGATCGAGAGCCCACCTCAAGCTGTTGAATATCAAACCTGTGACTATGGGTATAAAAATGATTACCCGGTGCCAACTCCCTGATTGCAGAACTGGCGGCACGCACCAATTCAATAGGAGGTCTTTCTGACTGTTCCAGCTTGCCAGCTTTGCTTTTATACCTGTTATAGGTACTGCCGGAAAATCGTACACCCCGTTCCGGAAAAGCATAATTAGGTAACAAACCGTGCTCTGTCAGCACCTCCAAAGCTGTAATTTCACTCATTTTTTGACGACGCGCTCTAAGGATTTTTTCCTCTTGCTCGATTTCCGCCAGTTCATTGGCTTCAGTTTCAGCATCCAGTTTGGCTTTCTGATCTTTTAAGCGATTTTGCGCATTTTGCAGCAACTGTCTTTGCATCTGAAACTCAGCAGCCGCTTCTTCAATGTGTTCCCGTAATCTTTCCATTTGGGATTCCACGCGGAATCGCTCGCGGGTATCGTCGCGCATATCATGCCGAAAACGAGAGAGAAAGTCGGTTTGTAACTGGTTTTCCTCAGATAATACCCAATCCAGCAAAGTCGGAATATTGCCAACTTTATTAACGATCATTTCATCGACCAATTGTTTTCCGGTAGCAGGCAAGTCCAGAAGAACGGCATGACGCACGCCCTGATCAAAGCAAAATGCCAAATACTGACGAACCAGTACCGCACAGGCATCCAGCCAGCAACCGGGCGGCTCGACATCACCGCATAACAATTCCTCCGGTCTGGCATAGAAAAACAGATCATGTGGCCGTTGATTAATAATACAGAGCACCAATGCCGTGCCCGTCTTCCGTCCAGCCCGCCCAATACGCTGTAAATAACTGGCAGTCGATGGCGGAATGGAGCACAACATAGTCGTAGAAAGATCGCCGATATCTATCCCCATTTCCAGAGTGGAAGTTGCTGTCAACACATTGGGATCATCCGCGTGGCCCCGGCATTAAAGCTCAACTCCAGATTTTCTCGCTCTTCAGTGGTTAACAAACCGGTGTGTTCATAGGCAAATACCCGCCGTAGCGCACCTTTACGGTAACGCCCCCGGTAATAAATTTCCCTCTCATTCAACGCTGCCGCTTGATAGCGGCTGGATTCTGCACGATAGGAAAGACTAGGTGCCGCTTGCCATAAAACAGATTCAGTTAATGGCCGGAATAGCACATGACCACTGCCGGAACACAACAGTTTCTCGCCTGAAGGGTATAATCTGACAGCCTGATCATTGAGTGCGTAGTAGGCCTTATTCCCGTCCTGATGCACACATCGCAGTAAGCCAGCTTCGGTAGCCGAACGTAAAAACGCCTCAATTAAGTCAAGCAAACTGGCATCGTCAACACCGGGCAAATCTAATACCCGACGCGCCCAGACCAATTGCCACGGTAACTGACTACCGGGCCGTGAAGGTGCCAATGCAAAGTCATGATACCTATCGTTAGCAGTCACTAATAAGCGGGGCATATATTTACCGCGTGGTGGATAGGTCTCACGGTAATCCAATGCCTCACTTCGCCAGCCAAATTTACCCCACAGCGCTTGTTCGGCGTATTTGTCGATATAAGGATGATACATCCCGCCCCGCTCGCGCTGCCTGTGCAAAATACCGTGAATCCAGCGCTTCAGCTGAATATCATCCAACGCTGCCAACGCTGGGCTAATAGCCGGAAACCGGTCACGCAACAATGAAATTGATCGTTCAATGATGCTTTCATCCCAGCCCAGTGTGGCGCTGGCGTGTAGCTCCATAGTCCGGCCATGGGTTAGCATCAAACTGAATTCGCTGGTAGCCTGCCAATTTAACCGAGAGATAAACTCTTTTAACAGCTTAGCTGGAGGGTTAACCAGAGTTGGGTTATTACGATACTCAAGATAAGCATCATATTCGCGTAAATCGGGAGGAAGTAGCGTCGCCATCACCTCCCGTAAGCTTCCGGGACGCCCGGGCAAAGGCTGCGACCAATAGTTTATCAATGCCTGACCGACATCCACCAACGGCAAACCGTCATCACCGGCGTCATCAATTACATGTTGCAATGCAGTACGGAGCGTAAAGTGATAGGTGCGGGCAGAGAAAAAACCGGCCCTGTGGCTGGCATCCTGCACACTGTCAGTAAAAGCGAGCAGTTTTGGGTCACTATTCAGTACCGAGCTAAATACCTCATCAATGGCGACACTGGCAATAGTCGCCGCACGACTACCGATAAACATCAGACTGTCTTCGGCGGCGCAATGTGGACAACGGCGAATACCGATACGGTGGCCGTTCTCCAAGGCTCTCGACTCCTGAACGACTTTTACCCGAAAGGCGTTTTCGTTGGTGAGAGGACATTTTCCTGCACCTTGGCGCACTACCAAGGAAGTTGGCGCTAAATACCAGTGCAAGTCTTCCAGATCTAACTGACCGCCTTCCCGAATCGGATCATCTCCCTCAATCCAGGGGCTCAACAATACCAACCTGGGTGAGGCAAAATGATCGAACCCCCCAACCCTGATAAATGGCCTGGACATCATCACTAATCTCGAATCCATGACAATGTTGCTGAATCACAGAATCCATATCAGGGTTGTGCAGCGCCGCCCAGGCTATTTCACCGCACTCGGTACAATGCACCACCGGCAATTGCTTACGATCCGGTACCGGCTCATCCAGCCAGCTAAAAGCAGTTTGTTCAGCAACCACCGAACCTATTCGGCGTAGCTCTCTCATCCAGAATTGCACCTGTGTCGGCACCAAAGGAAATACGCGGCCACTACGCAGCTCCCGTGACTGGGCAATCAAAGCCATAAAAGCCATCAGTAATTGCCCACGCTGTTGCAGCGCACCCATCTCTCGAAAGCTGAAATCGATTTTGCTTAACTGCTGCAAGAGCGGATTCCAGGCTATTACCTTTTCTTTGGTAAGGTCCAATAGCGCATGAAACAACGGATGACAGCGCAACCACTCGGTCAAGGCCAAACCCCAGCGGGAGGTCTCGTCCAGCATTTCTATTTCCGATTGCCATCGGGTAAAGTCAGGTATTTTTTGTAGCTAAACATCATCTGGCAAAACCGGGGTTGTTGGCGCTCCCAGCAGCGCTGCCATACGCAAAGCAAAAGCGGGTGCGGATTCTTTTTCCTGGGGTTCAAGTTGCTCAGCTGACGGATAGGCAGCCACTTCAAATGACGATCGAATGATTTCCTCAACCTTATAGCGATTTTCGGTAATTACGCAGTCATTACTGATTTTTTCTTCGAACAGGCTGCTGGCAAATTCGCACAACCTGTCGATTGGGTCCATAGTGTGTTCATCATCGCCACCGGCGATGGTGGCGCTAGTGCCCACCACGCAAAGATGGTTGGGCGGCAAACCTAAGCGAGCTTTGAGCCGGCGCAGCAAACAGGCGACATCCGCCCCTTGCGCACCGTCATAAGTATGCAACTCATCCAGCACCAAATACTGTAACAAGGCTGGATCTTGCTGGTTATAACGCCAAATATCCTGATCTTTGGGACGCAGCAACAAATAATCCAGCATTTTATAATTGGTCAGCAAAATATCAGGCGGCTCTTTCTGCATACCAGCGCGATTGGTGATGGCGGTATAACTGTCTTTACCACTGGGCGTTTGAGCCCGGATAATCGTCATCTCGATATAAGTCCCGGGCTCGGCACCTTCACCCTTGCCTAAGCCCTGAGTCATGCGACCGGTGTAGAGTCCCACCCGTATTTTGGCTAGCCGATTATCACCCTGCCAGTAACTGAGCTGGTCTGAACGTAAAATTTCTTCGGCAAACCGTCCCGCCTGATCCGCTGCTAACGCATTCATCGGGTATAAAACAATAGCCTTGATGCCTTCGCGCTTACCGGCTTGATGTTGTCGTAAACAGTGATCGACCAACGGATACAAAAAACACTCGGTTTTGCCGGAACCCGTCCCGGTTGTCACCACGGTATGCTTGGGCTTATTATCCTTGGAGCTTAAACGCTGCCAGCTCTGCCACTGATGACGAAACGGCGAAAACGGCACAGCCAGTTCGAAAAACTGCGAACCGGAATCTGCCGCTGCCGCCAAGCGGAACGGTCGTTTTAATTGCACCCAAGGCCCTTTGAACAAGCCGTTTTCAGGATCGTTAAAAAAGGCCTGCAAGGCCTGTTCGGCAGCCGGTGCACGCATATTAAAGGTGGCGCCCAAGTAATGTAACACCTGTTTTTTCACTTCATGGGCCAGGGTGGCGGGTAACATGTTTCGTCCTTTTAACGTTGTGTTTTACCTTTTAGCAATTGCAAGCCATTGTTTAATAATTTGTTTAATGAAAGTCCATTACTAAAGCTATTACTAAAATTTCCGTCTTTGTTTATTTAGTAATACACCTGTCCTTCAAAACCCAGCGCGATTTTTGTCACTGTTCGAGGTTTTCTATGTTTTCAATGATCGGTAGTAAAAACACTCGTTCGGCTTGTCCCATACGTTCAGCACATAACCACATCTTCTGATCTAAAGTCGCAAACCCGCTGCAAGAACCACTCAACCCCAAATGCAGCGCATCGGCAAAATCCATTCCCGATGCATAACAGGTCAATGCGAAACTTAAAGCTGAAGCCTCAAGCACCGTGACATTGGGTAATCCGGCAATATGTTGAATTCTTTCGATAACCGTTTCTCGCGGTAGGGCATAGCCTTTTTTTGAAGAAAGTACCCACACGGCTTCCAATACCACGGTTGGCAACAACAAACACGGAGTGTGTTTTAAAAAACGGATGGCGGCCTCCGCTTGTCGCTTATCGTCCTTAACCGCATAACGCACGATAATGTTGGTATCGATTGCAATCATGACGATTGCCCTGCTTCCCATTCAATCGCTTCATGCATTTCCTCATGGCTCAATGGTTTTCCGTGATAAATAGAAGGCGTATTAACTGATTCCAATTGAGTTACCGGAAAAACGATGTCATCTTTACGTTGTGTTTGGTGTTTGCTGATTAAAAAATCCAGGAAATCCGTGAGTTCCTGTAACTGCGCTGTATTCAGTGTTTGGGCTTTATAATAAATCTGCTCTACATTAATCATAATTGGATTCCTCATAGTTTAATCAATCTTTTTATTCCGGCTGCTCGCTATGCCTATTAGTTCCAGCTTGACGGGGTTGTTCAGATTCTTTAGGCACATTGTTCATGACTCGCTGCGTCCCGTATCGCAAAAACCAAACTGCATTCCAAAAAGAGGATAGGAATGGTAAAACTCCAGCCATTCGGTTTCTACCGGTAGGGCGCGTAGTTCGTCCAAGAGCTGGATCAGTTCAGCCTGTTGCATCGGAAGCCTCGCTGCTTTCGGAGTCAGTGTTTAAGCCCAAGCGTTCGCTAAAGACCCGGTAGGCGGTTTTGTAGTCCTCAATACGGTCAACATGCATGAACGGGGGATAAAAGGTTTTGGTCACGGTCTGATTGCCGTTATCGATTTCCCAACTGACGGTGATGGGGGAAATATCATCATGACTTTTCAGAGCTTCGCGCAACTCTTTGGCTCCAGCATCTTTGCGTGTGGTATTAGGTAGGCGGCAGCCTTTGGCATCGTATTGGTCTGTTTCTTCATAGGCTTTCAGAATTGGGAATTGTACGGTATATATTTGAATTAACTCTTCTACAGATAGGTTAAGAGCTATTGTTACCAAAACATCCACTTCTAAGGTTGCTTGGCGACGAAGCATGTCATTTTTGAAAGAATATTGTGGTTGCCAATCTTTACTGAGATTTGACCAAGAGAATGTTTCAATGAATGGGTGCATTCCCAAAATATGACAATTGCTCTGAAGAGGCTGAAAAACCGACGAGAGCATCGTATCATTTCCATCTTTTAGCGAAGACGGGGATATCCCCAAAGGAAAGAATACGATGTTGGATACAATCATACAAGATTTTGCCGAGCAGATAAAAATCCGGTGTTCAGAAATCATAGCTGATTTTACAACTCAGCTTGATTTTACTGGTGTGGAGAAAGCAATAACCGAAGAGTTAGCTAAGCTTAGTGCCCAATTGCAGCAAGCGATGCTTAACGCATTGTTGCTAGCAAGCGTATTTCTATCAAAACTGAAGATATATGCAGGTACCTGTGGTCTACGCTTCAAAGAATACCGATATATCACGGTCACCTTAAGTAATGGGAAGCAAATCCAGGTCAAAAGCCCCTATTTTGTGAAGGCTAAGCCACACAGCCGACGCAAGAAACGAGGACCTAATGGTACGGGGTCGCATGTTGGGCTGAAAGTATTAGGTTTTATCGGTCAGACCAGTCC
>JAGXGJ010000085.1 GCA_024636875.1 Methylococcaceae bacterium
AATTTATGATTTTGTTCATTGCGGTTAAGTCTAAGTTATTTTAGGGCTTATTTTCAAGTTTTTTTTCGAAATAGTCTTAGGCTTAACAGATTTGTAGTGTCTTGGTTTTTCCGCCGCGATAGCGGCTTCGTCCAACAATGCACCAAAGATATTAGCGACAGCATCTTGATAAGAAAACGTCCGGGTTGATGTAAACCAGAGCTGGCAATATTCAAAAAATACACCCACCAGGGAGGAAGTCAGCAATATCATAAACGAAACCACCCACTGCTGTTTATGAAACCGGTATGCCGACATGAGAAACAAGGACAAGAAAAAATAAGCTGTTCCATGATCTATTTTATCCCAGGAAATATTGCCGATTGCCAGACTGGAATCTGGATGTACCCAGGGGTTAAGGCTTAAAAAAGCCAAAAAAACAAAATAAATCGATAATAAAAGCATCTTATATGAGCTCACTTGAAGGTGTAATACATGGGTCCGCCAAAATGTAGTTGATTATAACATGGAGTAATGCCGGTTTGCTGTCGCGAAACTTGACTTCGGGCTTTGCGCAAAAACCTGGTTCCTGTCCACTTGTTCTTTTAGAGGTATCCGGCTTTTCCCTGTTGTGACCGGGCGGGGAAGAACTATAACCGGGCCTTGAATTTGGTCGACGGTTTGCAGCCGCTAAATTTCAATAAAAACCAATCAAATGAATCAAGTGATTGCCTGCACAACCTGTCAATGCTATTTCCTCGCCTCAATCAGCTTGATAATATCGCTGCTATTGTCATCAACCCGCACTGATGCAAAAGGACAGGCCTTAACATTTTTCAGGGTATTTCTATTAATATTGGCTCCGACTAATGCAACAACCGCAGGATTAATGAAATTCATTGCTTTGGCAATCACGGGCCTGGAACTCAACACATGTTCCAGTAATAAAACCTGTCCACCCGGCTTACAAACGCGGTAAAGCTCCTTCAATCCTTTCCTTGGCAATGGCACCGAACAAAATACAAATGAACCAATGACAGTGTCAAAACTGTTATCGGCATAGCATAAAGACTGGACATCCATCAGGTTCAAATCAACAGCAATGTTTTTCCTGTTCTTTTTATTTATTGCCTGCTCGAGCATTATTTGACTAAAATCAATCGCTGTGATTCTGGCGCCGGCAGGGTAATAGTCAAAGTTTTTACCTGTTCCGACACCGACTTCAAGTATATGATGGCCATCAACTTTCGCCCATAACTGTTTACGCCAACTTTTAAAAAACAGGCCTTCCATTACCGCTTCCAGGCCGTCAAAATACGGGGCAAGCCGATCATATCGATGTTTGATTACAGAGCTGTCTGATTTCATTGAATTTGCCGAATGAGTAGTCTATCGAATATTACTGCGCGAACCTGAGCTTCATCAACACTATTCTTGACTGTCATGTAAAATAGTCATCTTCCGGCTCAACCGCCGGAAATGGATTGTAATCTCAACCGGGCTTGAGAACGAGTAATAAAGTATTTTTTGGGATTAGTCATTGACGTGAAAGCACAATTAGAAGATTTGGTCCAGACGCCGCTGCCGACTCTGTACGGCGAGTTTATACTGCATTATTATAGCAATACCATTGATGACAAGGAGCATATCGCACTGGTTAAAGGTGATGTAACGAACAAGGAAAATGTACCCGTACGTATCCATTCAGAGTGTTTCACCGGCGATGTCCTGGGCTCCAGGCGGTGCGATTGCGGCGAACAGCTGACGATGGCCATGAAGCTTATTGATGAGACCGGGTTCGGGGTATTGATTTATCTGCGCCAGGAAGGGCGTGGCATAGGTTTGCTGAAAAAACTGCAGGCTTATAATCTGCAGGATCAGGGCATGGATACCGTCGATGCGAATATTCATTTGGGTCACCTTGCCGATGAAAGGGAATACAGTATTGCCGCGTTAATGCTGGAAAACCTGAAAGTAAACTCAATCGAACTGATGACCAATAACCCGAAGAAAATAGATGAGTTGAAAAAACTGGGCATTAAGGTGATGGGTCGTATTCCCCTTGAAGTGGTCGCTCACGATGACAATGTGAGTTATTTAAAAACCAAGGCCAAAAAAATGGCGCACATGCTGTTCGAGCCCAAAAAATAGGGGCAACCCCTTGTGGTTGTCCTTTGTCAAAGTCGCGGCTTTGGCTTTAGTTGCGCCTGCAAATTTTATTCGCTTAATACCGTTTCAACCAGCTTGACCCAGTAGGCCGCGCCAACCGGCAATATATCATCGTTAAAATCATAATGCGGATTATGCAATAAACAGTTATTTTCAGAAGAGCCGTTGCCTATCCAGATATAGCATCCCGGTTTTTCCTGAAGCATAAAGGCAAAATCCTCTGAACCCATACTCGGTGCCGGTTGCTGATTGACACAAGCATCTCCGGCTACAGCAATTGCCGCTTTTCGGGCGAGCGCTGTTTCGGTTTCGCTATTAAATGTGACCGGATAACCGGCATTTTCCGGGTTAAACAGGATAGTTGCGTTAACCCCGAAACCCTCACAAACGGCATTAGCCAGCTGGGTAATTTTATCAGCGATGGTTTTTTGGACAACGTTGTTAAAACAACGAAAAGTGCCTCTTAACAGCACCGATTCCGGTATCGCATTCCAGGTGTTGCCCGCATGTATCTGGGTAATGCTGACGACTGCAGGATCAGCCGGATCAATCATTCTGCTGACAATAGTCTGTAAGGAGTTGATCAGCTGGGCGGCTGCGACAATGGCATCATTGCCCAAATGCGGCATAGCCGCATGGGTTGCCTGTCCGGTAATGGTAATTTCAAAACAGTCAAATGATGCCATCATCGCGCCTGATTTAACGGCAAAATGACCCGGTGGAATATCGGGAAAATTATGCATCCCGAAAACACAATCAGCCGGAAATTGTTTAAACAAGCCGTCATCTATCATTTGTCTGGCGCCTGCGCGGCCTTCCTCGGCAGGCTGAAAAATAAAATACACCGTGCCTTTAAAGTTGCGGTTATCTGATAAATATTTAGCGGCACCCAGCAACATCGCCGAATGGCCGTCATGACCACAGGCGTGCATTTTGCCATGATGGCTGGATTTATAGACAAACGTGTTTTGCTCCTTAATAAACAAGGCATCCATATCGGCACGCAAGGCGATTTTTTTATTGCTGTTGCCGGCAGAAAGCGTGGCAACAACGCCGGTTTTGCCAAGTCCCTGATGGACTTCAAGGCCAAAACTCATCAGCTTATCGGCGATAAATTTTGCAGTTTCCATTTCCTCGAAAGCTGTTTCAGGAAACTGGTGCAGATGCTGGCGCCATTGCCGCATGCCGGCGTGCAGTTGACTAATATCGTTTGCTATAGACATGGTAAACCGGGATAAATATAATAAGGATTTTATGCTAAAACCAAAGCGCCATAAAGCAAAATGCTTCTTGAACCGGCCGTGTTTCGTGCCGGATTATTGTGTACACCACATCCAGGAGGGGGCCGGAGCGAATCAAACTTGTACCCGTCTTATAGCAAATAGCGCAATGGCGAAAACAGTCAGACTGGGAAGAAATGCTATCAGTGGAGGATTAAGGTTATAAATTAATCCGAGATGTCCAACAGTTGTATCTAAAATATTAAAGCCCATGCCAATAACAACGCCTATCATCATCCTTGCTCCAGTGCTAATACCTCGTCTAACGCCAATAACAAAGGGCGCAGATACCAGCAGCATGACGAAAGTCACTAAAGGGTTGACCACACGGCCCCAGAAAGCCTGCTCAAAAGTATGTGATTTTTGATGGTTTTCCTTTAAAAAACGAATGTACAGAGCCAAATCATATAGCGATAAATTATTCGGATTGACAATTGTATTTTTCAATAAATCGGGTGCAACTGACGATATCCAGATTTCCTCGTTTTCTGTACTTGCAAGCATTTGTTGTGTTGATATTTCCGATTTCCTGATGCCTTCCAGCTTCCATTCCTGATTACCCAGAAAGATAGCCTGCTCCGCGTGTATCGCCTGGTGCAAACGGTGTTGAGCATCCAGTTCATAAATACTGATATCAGCCAGATTTCCGTCATCCAGTATTTGCCGTACATTGATAAATTTTTTACCTTCGCGCAGCCAGAGTCCATATTTTGCATCCATTAGAACCTGCCCATGCTGTGCAGTAACTTTTATCGTGCGTGCCTTTCGATCAGCCTCCGGCGCAACAAATTCACCAACAAGAATCGAAATAATGACTAAAATAATGCCAGCCGACATAACGGCCTTGATAATCCCGAAAATAGATAAACCTGCCGCTCGCATCGCAATGAGTTCATGGTTATTACCCATGGCGCCCAGAATAAACAAACTGCCCAACAGGGCTGATGAAGGCACTAATTCATAAAAAACGGTAGGTGAAGTCAAGGCAAGATAATAAAAGATTTCTTTTAAACCATAACTTCCTTTGCCCAAATCCTTCAATTCATCACTAAAGGTAAACAGATTAAACAAAGTCAATAAAAGTAACAGCGATACGAAGGAACCTTTTAAAATTTCTTTGATGATATAGCCCGTTAAAACATTCACTTAAGATACCATCCTTTTGACTTTTATAATAAGCCACTGCCATCCATACAACCGTGCCAATAAAAATCCGCCAATCAACAACAACAGAAAGTTGACCCCAAAACCACCCAGCCATGAGGGAATAGTTTCTTTAATAACCCAGCTCTGACTGACACGGATAAGATTGCCATAGCTGAAATAGATTAAAAAACCCACCAGCATATTTCCGTAAACACCGCCTCGAGGTGAAATCTGGGCTAAAGGTACGGCAACAAAACTCAATAACAGTATCCCTGAAGGAATTGATAAACGGCGCTGCAGTTCAGCAATATCGGGAGCCTCGCGTGATGCCCACAACATATCGATGGCGATCGCTTGCCTGTTAGGCTTGTTATACGTGACGGCTCTTTTATCTTCTATTCTCACTGCGTATTCAGTAAACTGTTCAATTACATAATTCAAGGTTCCAGGCTGCCCTTGAACGCGTTCACCCTGTTCAAAAACAATAAAACGTCCTGCCGGATAATCTTGAAATCGCGCTGTTTCAGCATTGATAATACCCACGTTTTCATGTTGTCTGTCCTGCACAAAGACTTTATGCATCTGTTTATCAGCGCTGATTTTTTCCACATAAAAAACCAGATCGCCCTGACTGTATTCGCTAAACTTTCCAGCAGCGACGCCTCTTACATCCGCAGTTTCCTCGTCCTGATGTAACAGGGCTTCCGCCTTTGCTTCCGCCCACGGGGCAACATACAGGGACAGACCAGCTGCCGCCAGGCTTAACGGGAAAACCAGCAGAAATACGGCCCTGTAGATTGTTCCAGCACCGCCTCCGGCAGAAGAAATAGCCGCCATTTCCTGATCCCGGTACATCCTGCCCAGAACCATCAAAACCGTCATAAATAATGCGACAGGCAAAAATTCTATACTGGCAATAATCATTTTCAATCCCAAAATAGTCAGTAAAGTTTCAGTTGAAACCTGTCCTTCAATTGCCTTGCCTAGAATCCTGATGAATTGCCGACTGACGATAATAACCACAATCACCGTCAAAACAGCCAGCACTGTCTTTAGCAGATCCTGCGCGATCATTTTATCAAGAACGGTAACCAGTTTACGCCGTTCTATTTTATAGCCTTTCGCCCAATCCGCTTCCAAGCCTGTTTCCCCATATCAAGATCAATAGTTTTGTTGTATCAATACATTAGCCAAAAATAGTGGCGCCTATAAGATTTTACCACAACAGCGATAGGTAAACCCTTCTGTCACAGAAAAACAACCATCTTGATGTCAGCCACACATAAGCCGCGGCGTATTCAGTGAGCAATAATGAGGTTTTTTAAGCCTGACTGGCAATAAAAAGACGGAAGGTAAATTCCTTGAAGCAAGAAAGGCCTGTCTGCACAAAACCATTGATTACCGGTTTTTTTTGCCGCTTTATGAAGAAAGAACAGGGACTAAGAGAAAGGACTTGCTTGTTCTTCTAACGAAAATATTTCGCCATGCCGGTTGGAGATGATGCCGGTTCTGATAATCAGGTTGATGAACCTAGAAAGCGCAGTTTAGCCACAGATGAACACGGATTTACACGAATAAACAACTAGTTACATCAATTCTTTGTGACAGCATTTGGGTGAAGTGCCAGCCTCGCGCAACATAATGTTTTATCAGTGTTTTTCTGTGTAAATCTGTGGCTAACTAAGGTTTTTAGGATGAACCGAGCAGATAATTGGAGACAATGCCGTATACCTGATGACAGGCATTTTGTTATACCAATGTTTTTTCTTGCTGCATACTATCGGAATAAAAGGCAAACCCAAGCTGTTCCTGCTTTGCATGATACATTGCAAGATCTGCAAGATGAATCAGCTTTTCACCATTATCGGCATACTGAGGATAGACAGCAATACCGATGCTGGCGCCCAGAGAAAATTCGATTTCCCTGATAATATAAGGCTCCCGTAATTTTTTCAGAATTTTTTCAGCAACCGGCGCCGCTCCCTCTGCTTCGGTTTCCGGTAGTAAGAGAATGAATTCATCTCCGCCAAGACGGGCGGCTATATCGGAATCACGAAGCGTGGAGACAAGTCTTCTGGCTGCTTCCTGGAGTACCTCGTCACCAACGGCGTGCCCCATATTGTCGTTAACAGATTTGAAGCGATCCAGATCCAGGTAAAAAAGTGAAAGTGACAATTTGGTTCGATGGGCCATATTAATGGCATGTTGAAGCCGGTCGGAAAATAACCGGCGATTAGCCAACCCCGTTAGTTCATCGTAATAAGATAACCTGATCAAGCGATCATCAGCTTCTTTACGTACAGTGATGTCATGCACAAAGCCATCAACGCCAATACAATTGCCGTATTCATCATAAACAGGGGTATCTTTCACTTCAAGCCAATGGATTTTTTTCTGTGCATCGTATATTTCCAACTGGTAAGGCGGATGCAGCGTGCCTTGGGTACACTCTTTGGTGTACTCATCAATTTTAAGGTTTAGCGGATTTTCTGTCAGGTATTCGCGATAATGAGTCATGAACTTATCCGGAGTGTATCCGAGTATGTTATTAATAGAAGGACTAATGTAAGTAAATATACCGTCGTAATCTCTCTGATAAAAAAAGTATTCGTTACCCAAATTCTCAACCAGACTGCGGAATTTATGTTCAGTGGAATTCAACTCAGCGGTGCGCTTTAAGACCAGATGTTCAAGGTCGCTTTGCAATGCCTGCAGGATTTTGTTGGTGGCCTGAACTTCTGTTTCTGACTGTTTGATTTTCCTGTTTTGTCTGCGAACCAGGGCTATCCAGAGGAGCAATGAAACCAATACAATGATGAAAGCAGCTATTATTTTCCAAATCAGTACATAGTCTGTTGACGATTTAATACCGGGAACCCATTTGGCGTAGATAGCCTGCATTTCCTCTTTACTGAGTGTGTCCAGCGACTTTTGTAAAATGGCCGCCAGAATCGGCCAGTCTTTACGTACAGCAATGCTTTCATTAGCGCTGTTGCGATCATAAAAGGCTGCAACTTTCAGATCAGTCAGCAGGTATTTTGTTTGCAGATAACTGGCTGTGGCCATAAAGGTAATAGCAGCATCCGCCTTTTCAGTGCTAACGGCATATAGCCCGTCCAGAACAGAGTCCACAAAATAGGGAATGACTGAAGGAAATTCTTCGATAACCCGGTCGACATATTGGTAACCCTTAACCATCGTGACCGTTTTTCCCACAAGATCGGTACGATTTTTGATCGTATCGTTATCCCTTTTGGCTATGATAACCAGGGATTTTATCAGATAGGGTTTCGTGAAGTTAAACCAGCGCGTGCGATCCGGACGATTGACCATCGTAGCGACCACATCAACTTTATGTTCAGCAGCTGCTTCGTACAACTTGTTCCAGGTAGTATTTGGATAAGTTTCAAATTTAATACCCAAGCGCCGGCTCAAGGTGGTCATGACGTCGACGGCAATACCTTCAAGCTGCCCTGAATCATTGACGAAACTATAGGGCGGTAGGGAGCCGTCATAAGCAATCCGTATTCTTTTATGATTTGCTAACCACACCCGTTCTTTCGCTGTCAACTGGACGACGGGATCAGGCTTGTTTCTGGTCGAGACTCTGTCGTCAAATCCCTCTGCCGCAGCAGCATTTAGCAAAAAAATGGAAAAAAACAATGAAATTAAATAATGCATTGCCTGGGATGGGTTATTTTTCAATAGAGTAAATACAAAAAGTGATCCGCATTTTATGGTCTTCTCTGTCTCGGTTTAATACACTCATTCAATTATCTTTTATATCACCAATCCAGGGATACTTGTAAAAAAAACAGGTCTGTAGTTTGGCAGGGTTCTCCACGAAAGGAAAAAAGTGAATAAATTCAGCAAGCTCAACCGCCGTTCGCCCTGTGCCCTTCGGCTATGCTCCGGGAAGGTTATCAGAGGTTTTGCAAGTATCATTCAAGATTACTGTATTGTTTAACTGCTTGTTTTACGAAGTAAAAGTTTTACACCATGCCGGCAAAAGAGGTGAACGAATAATTGCATAGTGTTGGGGGGAGTCTAATCATTAGGGGGGTATTATGAATCCGGTTACATGAATGCAACCTGAATTTTTATCGCTATTCTTGTCTGACGTATGCCACGCTTGATCCCTTGTAGAATTTGACAAAAGTCCTGTGTAACCAGCACTGCCAACTATCGTTAAAGCGCGTAGTGCTTATTTGAGCTATCGGTTTTTCAAGTAAATGCCGGATATGCGCGGTTAACACGGTATATCAATAACCGGCTAAAATGCGTTTCTATGTAAAAAGCCCTTGAATATTGTTACAAAAAAAATCTCCAGATCCAGCCAGATTGACCATCTGTGAATGTATTCCAGGTCACAGCGAATACGGCCTTCCATTTTTTCCAGTGTATCCGTTTCACCTCTAAATCCTCTGATTTGAGCCAGGCCGGTGATGCCTGGTTTAACAATATGCCGCTGCATATAACCGGTAATTTGTCCGCGGTATTGCTCATTATGCGCAACAGCATGCGGGCGTGGACCCACTATTGACATTCTGCCTTGCAATACATTAATAAACTGGGGTAATTCATCCAGGGAGGTCTTTCTAAGAAATTGGCCAAACTTCGTTATACGCGGGTCGTTTTGAGTCGCCTGGTTTACGATTTGACCATCTTCACAAACCCGCATGGTTCTGAATTTCCAAACAAAAATTTCTTCGCCGCGAAAGCCATACCTGCGCTGGACAAATAAAACGGGACCTGGCGAAGTAAGTTTAACGCCTAAAGCAATGATTAACATTGGAATAGAAATAACAGATAGAATCAAAGCGGAGGCAAATATGTCGAATATTCTTTTTTTAAACCCGTCAAAACCAATATGAGGGGTGTCAAATATACTGATCACGGGTAATCCATTAAAATTTTCGAGTTTGGCGCCGAGAAGATCAAAAACAAACAGGTCAGGCACCAGGTAAACAACAATAGAAGTATCTCTTAGCTCATCAAGTATCAATTTAATTCTTTTTTCCTCCCTCATGGGCAAGGTAATAAATATAAAGTCCAATTCATTGTTTTTGGCTTTCTTGATCAGATCTTCAATATTTCCAACTACGTACTTTGAAAACGTACGAGCATCAGAATGCGCTCTGCCATCAAAAAAGCCAATAAAAGAAAAGCCCAGCCAGGTTTGTTTTACTAATACTTTCTCCAACTCAAGTCCTAAGGAAGTAGCGCCAATAATCGCTACCCGGCGCGTATTTCTGCCAATTCTTCTAATATAATTCAATGTAAATCTAATAATTAAATGCCAGCCAATGATAATAAATGGCGTTAGCAATAACCAATGGTATATCTGTTTTTTTTGGTTGACTTCAACAAAAGTTAAAAATTTAATAACAATTATTACGGCAAAAGCCGATAAGAGCCATGCTGTCAGTATATTTTTTATTACAAATACAAAACTTAACCCTCGGCGAAGACCATAAAGATTATTTATGGTTGCAAAAAACTCAAAAGTTAAAAAACCAGCGAGCAAAATTACAATTGTTCGTTCCTCCATAACATAGCCATCCCTGCCTAAAAAAACAATAAACAAAGAAATGATAATTAAGATATCACAGAGCTTATTAAGAGCGACCAAAGCACTTTTATATTGCCTGATAAAGCCATTAGGCTTGTTACTGGAAAAAGAGCTATTAAACATAGTTTATTTCCTTAAAAAATATTTCTGAATAACTGAATCCTCAAT
Source organism: Methylococcaceae bacterium (assembly GCA_024636875.1). Classification (GTDB taxonomy): domain Bacteria; phylum Pseudomonadota; class Gammaproteobacteria; order Methylococcales; family Methylomonadaceae; genus JAGXGJ01. Next base: position 10,315 of record JAGXGJ010000085.1, read on the forward strand.
GCCGAAATGAACCTGGATTGTCTACAAACCACTGATAAGCCAAATCCAGTCCTTCAGGCAATTCGACTTTATATTTCCAGCCTAATGCGTTCATCCGGGACACATCCAGCAGCTTTCTTGGCATGCCATCCGGCATATCGGTATTCCAGACAACTTCTCCCTGATAACCAGTAGCCCGCACAACATCCTCGATAAGTTGCTTTATAGTAACGTCCTTACCTGTGCCGAGATTGATGTGTGACAGCATTGGTTCAGTATTTTGTGAATAGGTTTCTGGACTAAGCTGCATCACAAATAAACAAGCTGCCGCCATATCATCAACATATAAAAACTCACGTTTTGCCTGCCCCGTGCCCCAAACTTCAACACTGGGTTGATTAGCTAATTTAGCTTCGTGAAATCGCCGCAGCAGCGCCGGAATAACATGACTGTTCTTCTCATGATAATTGTCATTAGGCCCATACAAATTGGTTGGCATAACCGAACGGAAATCGGTACCGTATTGGCGGTTATAAGATTCGCACAGCTTAATACCGGCGATTTTAGCTATTGCATAGGGTTCGTTGGTTGGCTCCAATGTCCCGGTTACCAATGCCGATTCCTTCATTGGCTGCTCGGCAAATTTTGGATAAATACACGAACTGCCTAAAAACAGCAAGCGGGAACACCCCGCCTGATAAGCTTGATGAATTAAATTACCTTCTACCATCAGATTTTCATAAATGAAATCTGCCGGGAACTGGTTGTTGGCATAAATACCGCCAACCTTAGCAGCAGCCATAAAAACATAATCTGGCTTTTCTTGCTGCATAAAGCGGGAAACCGCGTTCTGATCTAACAAATTTAATACGTTGCGCGTCCGCGTTACTACATTGTTATAGCCCTGCTGGGCTAATTGGCGGCAAAGTGCCGACCCCACCAAACCCTGATGGCCGGCAACATAAATTTTGCTGTTTTTATTCATAACTTATTATTCCTGTGAAACATTAACATTAGAAGCCGCTATTAATTGAACGTAAATGGCGGTTGGCCTGGACAAGATCATGCACGATCAATTCAGTTAGTTTTTCAGCCAACGATGTTGTTGGTTTCTATCCTGATTGCAGATGCGCTTTGCCTGGATCACCCAATTAAGTATTCACCTTGGTAGGCCAGAAAAAACAGAGTTTCACCTGATGGGGCAATGTTAGAGACGTGAAGCTATAATATAGGCAAATTAATTCTTCGACAAGGCTAATTAGCATAGATGAAGGGTTAAGACCGGACGGAATCGGTGTTTTTAGTTCCTACACCATTTCATGTACCTTAATCATTGGGAAACTTCAGACATTAAAAATGAAGATATAAGAAGATATAATATGGTTAGGCTTTCGAGTTTGGCCAGAATCAGTGATCAATTAATCCGAATGGGCAGCATTTATCCATCAGCTCCACTGGAAACTGCTGCTGTTTGAGGCAATTTTTTGTATTCTAATAAATTCATAAGTTATTGATTTTAAAAATACAAAACCTAAGTTATTGATATATTAAAGTTAAAAATCATGCCAAAAGCACTCATGTCCTGCCTGGAACCCTGCGAGCGCTCTTCGCGCGATCAAATCCGCTCCCGGCGTATTTATCCCTTTGGAGAGGGCTTATGTTCTGCGCCTTAGATCTTTAGCCTTTAATTTGCATTTAAGGTATGCGCTTTATTCAGCAACCAACACGATAGTGGCGTCTATCTTTGGTAAGAGTCCATCACTAACAACAAACGGCGGGAATCAGTGCAGCTGACAGAAACGGCCAATCAAGTCTATTTTGATAAAACCAAAGCCAGAGAGAAAACCTGTGCCGGTTGGTTAAAAGAGCAAGGGAAAGCCGTCCGTAAACTCATTTTATTTGCCGCTATTGCAGGCATTATCAACGGCCTGGGTGTGATTGTTCAATCGGCAGTGCTGGCTTTTATTCTGCAAGCCGTCATTATCGACCAGCTGCCGTGGGCGTCTGTAATTACTCCCCTCATATTGCTTGCAGCCGTTTTCATCCTGCGTAGCTTGTGTGTTTATTGGCATCAAACATGGGGATTTGAAGCCGGAGCACAGGTCAGAGCATCGGTAAGACAGCAATTGTTCGCCAGGTTTTTAGCGCTGGGGCCTGCCGCTATCAAGCAACGCCAAAGCGGTGACCTGGCAGCCGTTACACTGGAGCAGGTCGATGCGCTGGAAAATTATTTTTCGCGTTATCTGCCCCAGCAAATAATCGTTGGTGCATTGCCGCTCATCATGATTATTGTGGTCATGCCGGTCAACTGGGTGGTTGGCTTGATACTTCTATTGACCGGGCCGCTGGTGCCGGTTTTTATGGCCTTGGTCGGTATGGGCGCCGCCTCTGCCAATCGCAGTCAGTTCTTGGCGATGGCAAGAATGAGCGGTTATTTTCTGGATCGTTTGCAAGGTCTGCCGACACTCAAGCTGTTTGGCCAGGCTACCCGGGAACTGGAAAACATCGACAGGATTGCCGATGACTTTCGGGAAAAAACCATGGCGGTATTGCGCATTGCTTTTTTATCATCGGCCATTCTGGAGTTTTTCAGCGCGGTTGCGGTCGCCCTGGTGGCCGTGTATGTCGGACTGGGTTTATTAGGCCTGATTCATTTCGGCCCGGCTGAACACATCAGTTTAGGTGAAGCGCTGTTCGTTCTGCTGCTGGCGCCCGAGTTTTTTATGCCGCTCAGGCAATTGGCCATCAACTATCATGACAAGGCTGCGGCATTAGGCGCGGCTGACGCTATCCTCGCGATACTGGAGCAAAACACTGATGCGATGGACACAAGTTGTGCTGACGATAGCCATCACGACAAAATCAACCTTATCGAAATTAACGATGTGAGCAAATCTTACGATCAGCGGCAGATCTTGACACGCATTAATCTGCAAATTACCGCCGGCGAAAAAATTGTCCTGGCCGGTGAATCAGGCGCTGGAAAAACAACGCTTTTAAATCTGTTATTGGGTTTTGAGGTCCCAACAGAAGGCAGGGTATTGCTTAGCGGCCAAACGCTTAACCGCGAATCCGCCGCGGAAGCTATTGCCTGGGTGGGACAAAACGCCTACATTTTCCACGGCAGCATCAAAGACAATATCGCGCTGGCCGATCCTGATGCGTCTGGACAAAGCATTGTTAATGCGGCGCAGGCGGCCGGTGTAACTGAATTCAGCGCACAATTGCCGGAAGGCTTGCTTACCCCGATTGGCGAGCGGGGTTATGGCTTGTCAGGCGGACAGGTGCAACGAATCGCACTGGCCAGGGCATTTTTAAAAAATGCCGGCATTATTTTACTGGATGAGCCTACAGCCAATCTAGATGCAGCCAATAAAGCGCTGCTATTGGATGTCATCGATCAATTGTTTGCAAATAAAACCCTGATTATCGCCAGTCATGACGCGGAAGTGATTCATAGAATGGACAGGCGGGTAGAGTTGCAGCAAGGGCGGCTTGTGTCATGAAAGATTTATGGTTTTTCCTGAAATTATTCAAGCCGCATAGCGCCTGGTTAACTGGCGGAATTTTCCTGTCATTGTTGACTGCATTTGCCTCTATCGCCTTATTGACACTGTCGGGATGGTTTATCAGCGCTACCGCCATAGCGGGATTAATCGCTGTTGACGGCAATGCGCTTGCCTTCAATTTTATGCTGCCAGCCGCGCAAATACGCGCTTTGGCGATTACCCGCACGTTGGGACGTTATGGTGAGCGGGTAGTGACGCATGAAGCGACCTTCCGGGTATTGGCGGGCATACGCAGCTGGTTTTTTCAACAGCTTATTCCGTTGGTTCCGGGGCGTTTGTCGGCCATGCGCAGCGGTGATTTGTTATCACGCATGACGGCGGATATTGACGCTTTGGATGCGCTGTATTTGCGCTTGCTGGCCCCTGCTATTGTGGCGGCGATTGGCGTAACCACGGTTACCGTCTTTTTGGCTTTTTTTGCGCCGGTAATCAGCCTGACTACCGGTCTCATGTTGATGATTGCCTCGGTGTGGGTGCCGTCGGTTTTTAATCGTCTGGGACGTGCCGGAGCTGAAGAAATCGTCGTATTGGCGGCAAATTTCAGGATTCGGCAAATCGACATGATGCAGGGTCTGGCGGATTTAATCGCCAATCAGGCTTACGAGCGCTTTAGCGACTTTCTCGGGCAGTTTTCTGATTTGATGATCAATACCCAACGCCGGAACAACCGTTTGTCGGCGGTTTCCTCGGCGCTCACTTTGTTGTTGTCGCAGATTGCCTTATTAATGGCATTGGTGCTTGGGGCGATTTCATTTAAAGACGGTCTGTTGTCCGGATCTGATTTAGCTTTGCTTGTTTTTTGTGTGATTGCGGCTTTTGAGTTAGTGATGCCCTTGCCGCAAGCCATGCAAATGCTGGCTAAAACCCGAAAAGCCGCCCGGCGTATCAGGCAGATTACAGAAATGCCGCCGGCAATTAACTCGCCAACTCAGGCAATAGCATTGCCCGACAGTTTTGATTTGCAATTCAACGATGTGAGCTTTCGTTATTCAGATCAGCAGGCCTGGGTGCTGAAAAATATCAGCCTGACTATTCCACAGGGCAGCAAAATTGCCATTGTCGGCGCTAGTGGTTCGGGCAAGACCACCTTATTGCAGCTGATAATGCGTTTTTACGATCCTGAACAAGGCAGTGTTTTATTGGCTGGACAAGATTTTAGACACCTGGATGCCGATGCATTACTGAACTGTTTTGGCGTATTGTCCCAGCGCAGCCAATTGTTTGCCGCCAGTATTAAGGAAAATCTGCTGATTGCCAAACCGGACGCCTCGGCAACCGAACTGGATATTGCCGTTAAAGCCGCAGGATTGGAAAACTATATCGGTTATTTGCCGGAAGGCCTTGATACCTGGGTAGGCGAAAGCGGAGTGAAAGTGTCGGGAGGGGAGGCGCGGCGTATCGCCCTGGCGCGGCTTTATCTTAAAAATGCGCCGGTATTGATTCTGGATGAACCCACCGAAGGCCTGGATAGTGATACGGAACGGGATGTATTCAAAGCGCTGGCGGATTTTGCCAGGGATAAAACCGTAATCATGGTGACTCACCGTGAGGCCGGATTGGGATTGGCCGATGTGGTTTATGGCATGGAGCGGGGCGTTTTGCGGGAGCTGTAATTTTATTACATCTGGAAAATGCGGAATTTAGGTTCAATAAACCTAAAAACCTTAGTTAGCCACAGATTTACACAGAAAAACACTGATAAAACATTATGTTGCGCGAGGCTGGCACTTCACCCAAATGGTGTCACAAAGAATTGTAACTTCTCATTAGTTACAGGCAGCGCCGTAAAAATCAGGTTAAAATAGCCGCATGGATTCACTCAAGCCACAATTACCCAAAATCAGTAACGAAGATCGTACACCGCTAGTCGATGTGCTGTTGGAACTGCTTGCGTGG
>JAGXGJ010000086.1 GCA_024636875.1 Methylococcaceae bacterium
GCACAATACCGAGAATGGGAGTTGGCATCTGAACCTGAGAAAGCTAAACGCCGCTAAGCCCAGAGGAGGACAGGAAGGCGGAAATAAAAAAGGCCCCGATTAAAGCGGAGCCTTTGGAATTCATGGTGCCTAGGGGCGGAATCGAACCGTCGACACGAGGATTTTCAGTCCTCTGCTCTACCGACTGAGCTACCTGGGCATTTTGAGATGTCACGTAAGTTTGCAATGGTGCCCAGGGGCGGAATCGAACCGTCGACACGAGGATTTTCAGTCCTCTGCTCTACCGACTGAGCTACCTGGGCGGAACTACAAAAAACGACTATTAGACTCGATTACATCACTCCAGTCAATAAGAAATGGAATTATTGTTGCGGCGGGCTCACGGGAGGCGGCTGTTCCCGTGTGAACAAGTTAATAATTATACGAAAGACTTTTTTTACCCCAAACCATATCCGTGGAAGCAACCAGATCATTAATAAAATGCAAAAAGCCAGCGCGATTAAAAATACTACGGGATGATTGATACAAGCCCAAACCCCACCTATGACGGCAATATCTTCGCCTACTGATGCAAACCAATTGCTGAAGGGTTCAGGAGAAGTATTGATCAGCACCCGCGAACCTGCTTTGGTTGCGTGTGATGCCGCCGCCATACTGCCGCCCATAATAGCCGCGGCTATTTCAACAGCTGGATTTAAATCGCCTATCGCTCCTGCTGCCAGCATAGCGCCGGCTGGAATGCGAATAAACGTATGTATAGCATCCCAGCCCGTATCCACCCCTGGCACTTTATCAGCAAAAAACTCGATGAAATACATAAGTCCGGCTGCGGCCATGACCATCGGGTCTGCGACAATTTGTAAATCCGGCGGTAAAACAATATTGCCGCTATTGGCAAGAAAACCCAGCGTCAGCAGGGTTGCATACAGATTAATGCCGCTAGCCCACGCCAGGCCCATAGTTAATGCCAAAGTTGTTGATATTTGATCCAGTGCTTCCATTAGAATGCCCTTGTTCTGAGTATCCGCTTTAGCGTAGCAAAACTTACTGAATTTGAGCTAAATGCCATCCACTCCACCTTTATTAAGCAGGAGTAGCTATACCGTTTGACCCCGACTATGGGCTTCGACTTTATTCCGGGGCTGTCCACATTGACCACAATATTTTGCTGACGCAGCCATATTAGCGTCACAGTTTTTACAGCGATTAAGTTCAAGATCATTGCCGCAAAACGGGCAGTAGTTTACAGCGCCACTGATATGAGACGAACAGGCTGGACACGTTCTTTCTAACGAAATACCACGAAGCAATGAACGAATTTTCTGACCTTGTCTGACAATAAACTCGAACAGCATGGGCGAATACCGGTATCCTGCAAGAATCACCCATATGGCGGCCGATAACACCGCCAGAGAAGAGATAATTATTAATAAGGTCTTGCCCGTAGCGTCAAGATAGGGTGCAAGTATAGACCGTATGCTGTCTTGAGCAACGCAGACTATTATCAGGGCAGCTACTGGTATAACTATTCTGCGGAGAAAAGATACACCGTCGCCAATCCCGCGTAAGGCGTTGCTTGCGTGTTTGGTAAATATAAAGAACAACGCGAGAACCACCATTATCGTTAAAAAGTTCACGAGTTCAGCTGAAGTTAAACCTTTGTATATTTCCGTATTCGAGAACAGTGAAATCCTCTGCACTAGCTCACCAATAATCAGCGTAATGATAATAGCGATAAAATATTGGGCCGATTTTCCCCACGAGGAAGTCCGGGAAGACTGATTTTCAAGCATGGCATTTCCACCTGATAATATTATTTTAATTCCGCCTATGCTACGCTGAGTTTCCTAACCTTTCCAGAAAAAAAGCTATAGTTACGTATTACATTTATTAAAATGGATTAACAAAAATTCGGCTTTACGTGAAATGTAGCGAGTAATTTTCAATACTGGATACCGGCGGTCCATACCGGTATGACGGTAACTCCAAAATCTGACGAATTGGCTGAAAGTTGTACGTAATCAGATAATATTAAACAAGCCCTTCTTCTCTCATCGCTTTTTGAACAGCTGGACGCGAGGAGATTTTATCTGCATAACGAGCAAGCGCCGGCCAACGGGAAATATCAACATTAACATAGGGCCCCCAGCTCAACGTGACAAATAAATAGGCATCGGCCACACTAAAATATTCACCGAGCAAAAAAGCTTGTGTTGAAAGATGTTCGGCGACAGTTTCCAGACGCGTCACCAGAGAATCCAGTGTCAGTTGTTTGGCAGCGTCCGGGGCTGTGGAATTGAACAATAATGAAAAGCTTTTATGTATCTCGGTTGAAATAAAGTTCAGCCATTGCTGCAACTGATAACGCTCAAAGGCTCCTGCCGGCGGGATCAATTTTTTATCAGGCGCCTGGTCGGCAAGATATTGAACGATAGCGGGGCCTTCAATAAGCTTGTTCCCATCATCAAGCATCAGAACCGGCACATAACCGTTTGGATTTATCTGGCGAAAATCTTCGCCGTTTTCAGTGCGCTTGCTTTGCAAATCGACTTTAACCAGTTCAACCGGAAGTTCTGCTTCACAAGCTACGATATGCGGGGATAGCGAACAAGCGCCCGGACTGTAGTAGAGTTTCATTATTTTTCCTCCTGCTATGAATTAAATAAGGTTATTCAGGGAACCTCGATACATTCCTCGCTTTGACAAGGCTCTCCTGAGCGCAGCCGAAGGACCCAGGAGAGTTCTGCCCAAGTGATCGGCTGTAATAACCACGAATTATCAATGAAATAGAGCTGATGTACTTTTTGAACCATGCCCGTATTCCGTCTCTGGAAATTATCATTGATAGAAAACAATTTGGGCAATTTTTGGTCAATTTAACTCAACTCATTAATTTACCTATGGTTAAGACGCAAAATGACAAATTAAATACAGACTTATCAACAGATTTTGTGGATAAACCTAGCCAATGGAAACTGACTGACGCGATGTAGGACTTTCCTTTAGTAAATTCGTTCCCCACGCCCTTTCCGGTATGAGCATTCCCGGGAGGCTTCTCCATCCGGCCAATCAATCCCTTCTTCGTGCGGACACCTAATGATTCTGGATTGCATCATGACAGCCTTAGAACTTGTAGCCTCTCCATCCGTAATAAGCGATGTAGCAATAACAAAGAACCGGAATAAAAAACGCAGTTTGTATGCCGATCCGGTCAGCAAAAAATCCTTGCACAACAGGAAGAATAGCGCCTCCGGCTATTGCCGCACATAAAATCCCTGAACCCTGCCCCCTGTGCTTTCCCAAACCGTTAACCGCGAGTGAAAAAATGGTTGGAAACATAATGGAATTAAACAGCCCTACGGAAAGAATTGTCCACATGGCAAAATGCCCGCTGCCAAGGATAGTTGTTAAAACCAAAACAGCCGCCGTGACAGCGTTAAATGTCAGCGCTTTACCGGGTTGAATTTTTTGCATGACTGCCGCGCCGGCGAACCGCCCAATCATGGCTCCACCCCAGTAAAACGAAACATACTTGCCGGCATCCTTTTCAACCAGCCCGGCAATTCCCGGCTCTCCCAAGAAATTGATAAGAAAACTGCCAATAGATACTTCTGCACCGACATAGACAAAAATGCCGATGGCGCCTAATACGAGATGCTTATAAGCCCAGGCACTGTCATGATCATCATCGAAAGATAGCTTTTTAGCGTTTGCAGACTGCTGATCGTCAGATTTAATTTCAGGTAATTTGATTAGTGCAAAAATGACGACAATAAAAAATAAAACCGCCGCAAGCAACAGATAAGGGATTTGTACTGCTGCCGCTTGCGCATCTTGATAAGCGGATAACTCATCAGCATTGAGTGATGAAATTTCTTCTGTGCCTTTTACAGTCGCAGAAAGAATCAACAACGCGCCAAAATAAGGTGCAATAGTCGTACCCAGGGAATTAAATGCCTGCGTCAGCGTTAGGCGGCTTGAGGCGGTTTCCGGTTTTCCTAAAATGGTGACGTACGGATTTGCGGCAACCTGCAATAAAGTAATTCCGGATGCCAAAACAAACAATGCAGTCAGAAATAAAGGATACGAATGTTGGCCTGCGGCCGGGTAAAACAGCAAACAGCCTATACCCGCTATTGATAATCCGGCAATGATACCGCCTTTATAATTGATTTTTTCAACTAGATAACCGCTTGGAACAGAAACAACAAAATAGGCGGTAAAAAAGCAAAACTGAACCAGCATCGCCTGCGTGTAGTTCAGCGTAAAAACCGATTTCAAATGGGGAATCAAGATATCATTTAAACAGGTTATAAAACCCCAGATAAAAAACAGCGACGTTAATAGGGTTAATGAACAAGAATAAGGATTTTTATCAGAGCCTTTGGGTAAATTATCAGACGCTTGTTCCGTGCCGGTTACATCAGCCATTTATACTTTACCTGATTTTTCGTTACAGAGAACAGAACGGTTTCATTGCCGACCATAACCTTAAAATCGCCTGGCTCCACAATCCGCTTAAGATCAACACCGATAAAGGACAAATCGTAAGGCGTCAAGGTAAAGCTCAGGTTTTCACTTTGTCCGGGGTCAAGCTCGATTTTCTTGAACGCCTTTAATTGTTTGTTGGGCCGGGTTACAGAAGCTGCAACATCATTTAGATAAAGCAGAACCGTCTCCTTGCCTTTCATCAATCCTGTATTTTTAACATTAACGCTTATATTGATATTTTCGCCACTATCGATTTGGTTTTTTTCTACCTTCAACCCGCTGGTTTGAAAGGTGGTATAACTTAAGCCATGACCAAACGGATATAATGGCTTATAAGAATTTAATTCATACGATTCGATCGGCTTATGATCATACAAGACAATATCGTTGGTATTTCTCGGATAGGAAATGGGCAGTTTGCCATTGGGGTTATAATCGCCGTATAAAATATCGGCTATGGCTACGCCGCCTTCCATACCCGGCAGGAAGCCCAGAATAACGCCGGCGGCCTGTTCTGCAATTGTGGTAATGATGCGCGGGCGGCCTTCTAAGGTGACAAGAATAACAGGTTTTCCGGTTGCCAACATCGCCCTGGCAAGATCAAGTTGAGTTTGATCGAGATTTAATGAATCAATATTGCCCACTGTTTCTGTATAGGGCTTCTCACCCAGGCACAGCACTATAATGTCATGGTTGTTAGCCTCCTCGACGGCTTTTTGACTATCAATTTTGTCGGTAAATGAATTTCCACCGATGTAAGTGACTTTGCCTTTGGACTTAAGTTGTATGGCTTCAAAAACCGTTAACTTGTTCTGTGGATATAAATTTTCCTCATCACCTTGCCAGGTAATAGTCCAGCCACCATTCATCACACTCAGCAAATTTGCCGTAGGTCCGGTCACCAGAATACTGGATTCTTTTTTTAGCGGCAGGATGTTGTTGGCATTTTTAGCAAGAACAATCGATTCCCGTGCTGCCTGGCGATTAGTCTCTATCGCCTCTGGGGTTGAAAAATTGCCTTCTACAGGCAAAACCGGCGTGTTCGGTTCAAATAATCCGGTCTGATACTTTACGTTAAGAATCCTGGACACGGCTTCATCTATCCGGGCTAGCGGCACTTCTCCCGCTTTGACCAGTTCAAGCAACAAGTCATAAAAAGAAAAGTCAAAAGGCACCATGCTCATATCGATGCCGGCCATCACGGCAATTTTTACCGCCTCTTTTTCTGAAGCGGCCAATTTATCACGCGTATAAAGACGTTTGATATCCTCCCAGTCGGACACGGTAAAACCTCTAAAACCCATTTCACCGCGTAAAATCGTAGTCAGATAGTGATAGTTTGCGTGTCCCGGAATGCCGTCAACTTCAGCTGAATTAACCATAATCGCCGGAGATCCGGCTTTCACACCGGCTTCAAATGTGGGTAGAAAATATTCGCGAAGCATTCTTTCGCCAATCCAGGCAGGGGTTCTGTCTTTGCCGTTAATCGGGAAGCTGTAGCCCACATAATGTTTCAAACAAGTGGCTGCTTTATCCGGAGCGGAAAAATCATCGCCCTGATGGCCTTTTATATAAGACGCGCCCAAAACCGTAGCCAGGTGAACATCTTCCCCATAGGTTTCCCACAAGCGCGGCCAAAGCGGTTGACGGCCAATATCAAGCACCGGTGAAAAATTCCATCGCAGCCCGGAGACGCGCAGTTCTCTGGCAGTAATTTCACCTTCCCTGAAGCTCAATTCGGGATTGAAAGTCGCCGCCATGTTTATGGCTTGCGGAAACAAAACCGAGTTTTGCGTGTAAGTCGCGCCATGTATCGCATCAATCCCGTAAATAACCGGAATCTTTAATCGGGATTTTGCTGCCACAGCCTGCACTGTCTGCATCATTTTCCGCCAGGTCTCAATGGATTGCGCCTTGCTATGCGGGGTATAAGGCGCATTAAGAATGGAACCCACATGATGTTTTAATACAGCATCTTCCAGCCTGGCCTGATCAATCGGATTATCAGCATTTAGTTGCTCTGGAACGCCAATGACAGCGAAGTCAACCTGAGTCATTTGCCCGACTTTTTCTTCAAGGGTCATGCTGGATAGAAGATTTTTGACTTTATTGTCTATTTCACTGTTTGCTTCTTGATTATGCACAGAACACCCCAGCATAAAAAATAATATGAGAGTTATAACGGCTTTTTTTTCGTGCAACTTATTCTTCATGGTTTGGTTTTTGAAACTTGTCTTTTATCGACTATGGTCCGCTATTAATAGCAAAAAAAAGAACATTTAACAAAGCATTTTCAGCGAGGCGAATTCCAAAAATATTAACGTCTTAAAGCTGATGTGTTGACATTACAGGTAGCAAACCGCATCATCGGCACTCAGCCACCTTCTGACCAGTCCGCCGATGAGTAATGACACACTGCAAATACGCCGCATCGCAATTGATACCTATCATGAAAACGTTGCTTATCTCAGTCGTGATTGCGGCATTTATCGTGCAGAGGGTTTCCAGGCGCTTTCTAAAATTCAGGTCAGCACCAATGGCTCCAGGGTACTCGCCGTTCTTAACGTGGTCGATGATGTCTCCATCGTTCAGCCAGGGGAGCTGGGCCTGTCCGAGCAGGCATTCACGCAGCTGAATGTGGCTGAAGGCTGTCTGGCCATCGTCAATCATGCGGAAGCTCCAAAGTCCATGGATGCTGTGCGCCGTAAAATCAACGGCGAACGTCTCGATCAGGATGACTTTATCGGTATAACCAACGATATTGCCGAAAGCCGCTATTCCAAAATGGAAATGGCTGCATTTTTGGTCGCGACAGGGCAAAACAATCTTGATCGTGACGAACTGCTCTATCTTACCCGCGCCATGCTGCAATCCGGCGACCGGATGAACTGGCATGAAGCGCTGGTCGCTGACAAGCATTGTATAGGCGGCATCCCCGGCAATCGCACCTCCATGCTGGTAGTCCCTATCGTTGCCGCCCATGGTATGTTGATACCAAAAACATCCAGCCGCGCCATCACCTCCCCGGCAGGCACCGCCGACACGATGGAAGTGTTGGCCGAAGTCAATCTGACCCCGGATCAATTACACGCTATCGTACGTCAGGAACGCGGCTGTCTGGCCTGGGGCGGAACGGCCAAACTCGCGCCGGTCGATGACATGTTGATTTCAGTTGAACGCCCGCTGGGTATTGATTCACAGGGGCAAATGGTTGCCTCCATTTTGTCCAAAAAACTGGCAGCAGGTTCTACACATCTTATTGTTGACATTCCTGTCGGACCCACGGCAAAAGTGCGGCAAATGCGTCAGGCGCTGGCCTTGCGTAAGTTATTTGAATTTGTGGGTGATCGGCTCAACATCCACCTGGAAGTCATGATTACCGACGGCCGCCAACCTGTAGGCCGGGGCATCGGCCCCGTACTGGAAGCAAGAGACGTTATGCAGGTCTTGCAAAATGATCCTGACGCCCCTGCTGATTTGCGCCAGAAGTCACTGCAACTGGCTGGCAGGGTTATTGAATTTGACCCTGATGTCCGCGGCGGTCAGGGATATGCGATTGCCCGTGATATACTCGAATCCGGCCGGGCCTGCGTCAAAATGAACGCCCTGATTCAGGCTCAAGGGGCAAAGGTTATCGATCTGCATCCCGGCAAGCTTTGTCATGAAGTTTATGCCGGTCACGATGGCTACGTCACCCATATCGACAACTTTCAAATGGCCAAAATCGCCCGGCTTGCCGGCGCCCCGATGATGAAAAAAGCAGGCGTTGATTTATTAAAAAAACTGGGCAGCCCGGTAAAAAAAGGCGACACCTTATACCGCATTTATGCCGAATTCCCTGCCGATTTTAAATTTGCCCAGAATTTGGCGGCCCAGAACAACGGCTATGCCATTGGCAGCGAAGCACAAATTCTTAAAACCATGATTGCCTTTTGAAGCTCAACAATCTCAGCTCATGATGATACTTGCCTTTTCTGACTACCTGAACCAGGCGCAACGCCTCGCTAGCCGGCTTAATGCACCACTAGGCGAAATAAGCCTGCATCATTTTCCGGACCGCGAAAGTTTCATACGTCTGCCTCTGCCATTACCCGAGCACGTAATCGTTTGCCGCAGCCTCAATCAACCTAACGACAAATTGATTGAATTGTTGCTTTGCGCAACTACGGCACGGGAATTGGGCGCCAAACGCCTTACCCTGGTGGCGCCTTATTTATGCTATATGCGTCAGGATTTTGCCAATCAGCCTGGCGTAGCCGTGAGCCAGCGTATTATCGGCAAAATGCTTGCCAATCTGTTTGACGATGTACTGACCGTGGACCCGCATTTGCATCGCATAGCGTCACTGGCTCAGGCAATTCCGATAAAAAACGCCATCAGCCTTAGCGCCGCTGATGAAATCGGACGCTTCCTGAAACAAAAACTCGAATACGCCATGCTATTAGGTCCCGATAGTGAGTCAGAACAATGGGTCGCCACTATCGCCAGCAAAATCGGTTTCGACTATTGCATTGCCCATAAAAAAAGAGTTGGGGACAAACAAATTCAAATGACCTTGCCGGATAACAAATTTTTCAATAAACCCATAGTCATCATAGACGACATGGCCAGCACCGGCAGAACGCTGGGAAAGGCAGCCAGACTGCTGCAAGCTGCAGGCAGCAAGGACATCTATGCCGTCGTGACGCATGCTCTTTTTTGCGGTGATGCTGAAGCACATAGCCTGCAGGCAGGCATCAAGACCATCTGGAGCACAGACAGCATAGACCATCCGACATCCTGTATTAAGCTCGATGGCCTGTTGGCCAACGCGATTAAAGCGATTATTTGAGAAAGTTTGAACCGGCCAGCTGAATTTTCCGGCTACTGTAAAGGGTATGGACTTGAAATCTCCTGTAACTGAATCATTGTCAGACCTGGCCTAATAGTTTGCCCGCCTGCTGAAGCCACCCGGGTTTTCAATTGCTGTAATCTTGCCAGCAAGATATCGTCATGCGCTTTATCCCCCCCAGATTTCGCGCTGATAAGCTAAGGTAATTGAATTACGATGAGTTGTGATTTGCCAATTCCCACTAACAAAAAAAAGCGGGCTATATAAGCCCGCCATAAAAACGTCCTTGTGTCCACAGGATGAGAAACTCAAATAGTCCTTAGTAAAAATAATGCAATATCTATCATTCAAATGTGCCTGGGTCATTTTGCAAACTAAGGAACTTGCATCGAATAAAGTTAACATCAGATTCCCTCTCCCTCCAGGAAAGGCCTGCCCTGAGTCCTTCGACTACGCTCAGGAGAGTCCTGTCGAAGGGGTTAAATGAGGGACATAATGCTCAAGTTATTTCAAGCACGTGCCCATGCTTTTTGCACGGATTAATTTGCCAGCGGTTTGTCGCCGTAGACCTGTCTGAAAATTTCTTTTTTAGCTTCCAGCCAATCACGAATCTCATGGCCAGGATAAAAGTTGCGTTTTTCCGCTTTGTATTAAGCCGCTTCAGCGATCATTGTTTCAAGATTAATGGGGGGATGGACTGGCGCGTTTGTCATTGTAAAACCGAGCTTCAGCAATTTAAAAAAAGTCTGCGGTGAATCTCCTTTGATGCCAATTTTGGCAGGTTCCAATTCGACCAGTGTCCCGAAAAGACGATCCCATACAGATAGCACAGCACCGTAGTTCCGATCATGTTCATTACGCTCCATTGAATGGTGCGCGCGGTGCAGATACGGAACGATGAACACCTGTCCCAGCAAATTCTCACCCCTGAAGGAAATATTCGTATGGTGGAACATGACGAAGAAAGTGATTATGGCTTCATTTACAAGGAGGGTCGCTCTATCCAGACCCAGTGTGACAATATACGTCACTTTCAACGCAGTGAGGATCAAAAGTTCCACAATATGGATTCGAAAAGCCGTAGAGACATTCAGTCGGGAATCATTATGATACACTTTATGAAACATCCAAGAACATCAAAACGGTGACTGGCAATGTGCCAGACATACAGTAGCAAATCAAGCAATAAAAAGGACAAAAAGGCTCGCCCTACCGGGTTTGAGAAATAGCTGAGCAATCCCGGTCCGGAATAGTGTTCGGCCAGCATCACCAAAGGTGACGCTGACACCAGCGAAAGCACCGTACTGTTAAATAGGAACAGGCCGATGTTTGTTCGATAGGATAGTCCCAGCCCTTGTTTGGGCAGTTTTCGCTTGGGAACCTGGAATTCAAGGGTTGATAATATGACGAAAAACAGGAGCAGGCCACATGCCGCCAATTTTCCCGTCATTATGGCCGGCCACATGATGGATTCAATCAATCTCGTCAAAGACATAAGTTCGCTTAACATTGACTTTTCCTCACTAAAAGAACTGATGCAAAATCAGAACAATAATCTTAAGCACAGAAGCGTTCATCAATAATGTTCATAGAGCCCCTTTGATTACAGCTCTGTTGAAAACCATCCTAGAGAAGATTAGGTTTTTAATAAAGCGACATTTATGAATAATAAAATCGAATAATCAGATAAATAGAATTCCTTTTACTGGGTGCTGATTTCAAAAAATGTCATTTATTTTTACCATGAAGGACTTGAAGATATTACTGTATTGACTTCATGCGTGATATCGAGACGATTCATAAGACAAAGCTTTTTAATCTTTAGCTTCAATAGTTTTACATTAAAGTTGCCTAGTAGTTCGTCATTTTAATTATGACGGATAAAACTGGAGTAGCTATTCAGTCCCCCTCTTTGAAAAAAAGGGGTTAGGGGAGATTTTTTAAATAAATCCCCCTCAATCCCCCTTTTCCAAAGGGGAAAGTGAATATGCGACTGCTGACTAACTCTAATTTTACACGACAAAACAATGCTGACTGAGTACTAGGAAGCCTTGATTGATGTTCGCCAGCTTCATATAGATTAAAAGCTGTGCCTCGTGAATTCCCTTCAACGGCTCTACACTTTTTAATTCCAAAATAATTTCATCTTAAACTGACAAATCTGAGCTATAACCACAATCCAGGTAGATTCCTTGCCGGGAGCGATTGCCAAGGAGCGGAACGGAAGCTTTATTCGACAAATCACTAAATTCTCTTCCCTTCATTATCTTCACGACCTTCATGGTAATAAAGCCAGGTCGGGCATGGCGGTTTGCAGGCGCCAGACCACCCTACGCTACTCATCAAAGTTATAATGTACGCGTTCCTTGGCAGTGGTACAGAAAACAAATTTGGCAAATAATCAATGAGTCTATAGAATTCATATAACTACTCACTTCCCCCTTTTCCAGACGGTGAAGTGAGTAGTTACGACCACATTGTTAATTATCGGGATTTGTCGCATGGAACAAATTATTAATCTTCATATTGAAAAACTGCCTGAAGGTGTTTATTTGGCTACCTCGGAAGATATTTCCGGCTTGATTGCTCAGGGACGAACAATAACCGAAACCTTGGAAATTGCGCGTGATGTAGCCAAGAAGCTTCTGGAAGCTCAAACCGAGCGTCACCTATTTTCCAATCTCAAGCAAACTGAGGACTCATTCGATTATCCACTGGTTGTGAGCAGCAGCTAGATGGGGAAGTTGGCTGGCTTTCATTATCGTGAAATCATTAAGCGACTAAAACAGTTAGGGTTTAAATTTGACAGACAGGCTGCAGGCAGTCATGAAATTTGGTACAACCCAAGCACTAACCATTATACAACGATACCCAATCATCCAGGCGATATGCCAGAAGGCACGTTGTGTGCAATTTTGAAGCAAGCGGGTATTACCACCGCTGAATTTTTAGCCCGCAAGTAGCACGGATGGAGTCGCGTAAATTAGGTTGCTTGCTGTTTGGCAACTCAACTTTTTTGGGAGATGTGGCGGACGCAATCCCGTCACCCCGATCCGATCGAGCTTATTGGTTATAAAAGCAAAACAGCGTGTCTTCCGGACTGTTTATGAGATTTCAAGCCGATGCTCTAGCCTCTATTCGCTCCAACAATCTGTCGTATCGAACGTGCTGACCGGCAGCCATTCCAGGAAGATGTCCAATTGCTGAATAATCGTAGTCTGTCCAGATTCCAGTGTGTTGACTCGTGATTTAATTTCATGCACGTCTTCTTTCATGTAGGCCATATCCGCTCTTATGGCTCGTATATGTTCAAGTGCTATGTTTTCGATATTGTCAATCATGTTCTTGCTCCTTTAGAGTTTACACCACTGGTTTTTCAATGGGTTACTTTTTTTTCCAGCCCTGTGGGTCGGACATGTTTTTTTATGCCCGACATTCCCATGCTTGAATATATAGCATAGCAGGTTGGGTTGCCGCTGTTTAGCAACCCAACTTTTTGGGCTATATCTTGAGTTATGGGAGCCAAAGTTGGTAAAGCGACCTTTGTAATACCCTCACCCTAACCCTCTCCCAAAGGGAGAGGGGACTTTGTGTCGCTTTACCAACGTCGGACTCTATAACGATAAAACTGTTAACCCAAACAGGCTTAGCCCTATCGGCTTCTACGTTCGCCTATCCTTTCAATTCCCTCTTCCAGCCCAATACGCTTTACACGCATTTTTCGCCATCAAATTTCCAAAAAGTACCTGGCCTCGTTCAGTTGGAATATTTTGTTAATCAGACACCTTCGACAAAGCCCTTAGTCCTGTACAAAGCCGAAGGATCAGGACGAACACAATCATTATTTCATGCACGTTACATAGTTTAAATATTGTTGCTCAGGGCTCTTTCTTTATCACTTAATCAGATATATATATCAGAACATATCATTAAGTATTATACAGTTTCGCTGATATAGTGCACTCAACTTGATAACAAACTGAACGTAAACAACACGTTTCATCATCAGCAGTAAATAGGGCAGGAGCACTTTGATGACGGCTGACACAAAAAAATACGGTAAGGAACAGCAGGCGCCTAATATTCGAGATCAGATTGCCGCTGCATTACAAGGGATTCGCTTTGGATCGGTTGAAATCATCATCCACGACGGCAAGGTTGTGCAAATTGAACGCAAGGAAAAGCTGCGTTTTGATACCAAATCAGCCTCTGATAAATAAACAACTTCAATTTCTACCGAAAAAAAACGGCGAAAAAAATTAAACAATGATGACAGACTGACCGGATAACCGGAGGTTTTACCATTTTGAGGTTCAAAATATGAAAAACTTTCGACGCACTGCAATAGCCAGCGTGATAAATCTTACATTGGCGGGTATTCCCGATGCCCAGGCCGCCGATACCGAAGCCTTGGAACGACGCATTCGTGAACTGGAAAGCCGTCTGGCAAGAATGGATCAACTGGAAGCTCGTCTGGAAAAACTGGATAAAGCCGGGGCTTTATCAGCCAAACCTGCTACAACAGTTGCAGCACCATCGCCCGAAGTGGAAAAACTGAATCGCAAAGTGAATACCCTGGAACGTAAATTGGAAGTGCAGGATTAAGCGACTGCGAGTACCTTCAAAAAGTTACCGGTATTCGAGGCGGGCGCGAAAGGATTCAAGATTACTTCTTCAGACAAAAAACATCAGGTGCGGGTGCGCGGCGCTACGCAAACCGACGGGCGTTTCTTTATCGCAGATAATAGTTCTAAGCAGACTGACAGATTCGAAATCAGGCAGGCGCGTATCTGGCTGGAAGGTTACTTTTTTAAAGACATTTATTATAAAATCATGCCCGATTTTTCAGCGGGCAGCAACATTCTGCCGGATGCTTACATTGATTACGTCTATCATCCTGCTGCCCAACTGTTAGTCGGTAAGTTTAAGGCTCCGATTAGTCTTGAGCGGTTACAGGGCGACTCGGACGGCACCTTCCTGGAACGTGGTTTCCCTAATTATTTGGCGAGCAACCGTGACGTCGGCATACAAGTGCATGGTGCGTTCGCCAAGCCGGGCTATAAGGCAGTGACTGTAGCAGGCCCTATAGATACCAGGAATACGTTCACCTATCAGGTCGGCGTTTCAAATGGCTCCGGGGACAGCGGCAGCCTTAATAATGATGCGAAAGACACGGATGACAATAAAGAAGTCACCGGACGTTTGTTTGCCTTTCCGTTCCATCATACCGGCTACACCTGGCTGGAAGGCTTGGGACTCGGTGTGGCGGGTTCTGTTGGCAATCCGAATAAGCAGGATCTCAATGCTCAGAAAACACCTATTGGCAGAACCACATTTCTTGACTATACGAAGACTAATGCCGGTGTTCCTACACCGACATCGGATGGCAGTACCTATCGTATTTATCCGCAGGCTTACTGGTTTGCCGGTCCGTTTGGTGCCATTGGCGAATATGTTGTTTCATCCCAGCATCTGGTTAGCGGAAATAGGGATGTTAAACAGGATAATAAGGCCTGGCAAATTGTGGCTTCTTATGTGGTCACCGGCGAGCATAATACTTTTTCCGGCGTCAAACCGATTCAGAGTTTTGATCCGTTTAAAGGCAAGTGGGGAGCCTTGCAGCTTGCAGCACGCTATGGCGAACTGGATGTGGATAATGACACCTTCCAAATTATTGATCCAAACCAGTCGGCTTCCAAAGCCAAAGCCTGGACAATAGGCGCCAACTGGTTCCTTAACAGCAACGCCCTCATTCGGGCGGATTACGAAAATGTATCTTTCAATGGCGGCGCGGCCAAAGGCGCCGATCGACCTAACGAACAAGTCTTCGCAACTCGTTTCCAATTATCGTTTTAACAACCTGATCTAAGGAGCTTTACTCATGAAAAACAACTTTTTTAATTTTGTCTTCGCGGCGGTACTGGCCGTTCTGGCGGCTGGTAGCGCACATGCTGCAGATGTAACCTTGCTCAACGTATCCTACGACCCGACCCGGGAATTGTATCAGGCCTTCAACAAGGAATTCATTGCCGACTGGAAAGCCAAAACCGGCGAAACTGTCACCATTCAGCAATCCCATGGCGGCGCCGGCAAACAGGCTCGGGCGGTCATTGACGGACTGGAAGCCGATGTGTTGACCTTGGCATTATCCTACGATATCGATCAAATCGCCAAACTGACCGGTGAACTGGACAAAGACTGGCAGAAACGCCTGCCGAACAACAGCGCGCCCTACACCTCGACGATCGTATTTCTGGTGCGCAAGGGCAATCCGAAAGGCATCAAGGACTGGGACGGCCTGATCAAGGAAGGTGTTTCCGTCATTACTCCGAATCCGAAGACGTCCGGGGGCGCCCGCTACAATTATCTGGCCGCCTGGGCGTTTGCCGAAAAAAAATACGGCAGCAAGGAGGCCGCCAAGGATTTTGTGAAAAAACTCTATAAAAACGTTCCCGTGCTGGATTCCGGTGCACGCGGCTCCACCACCACCTTTGTCCAGCGCGGCATCGGCGATGTCTTGCTGGCCTGGGAAAACGAAGCCTTTCTGTCGATTGACCAATTAGGCCCCGACCAGTTCGAAATTGTCGTACCGCCAACCAGCATTCTGGCCGAAACGCCGGTCACGTGGGTGGACAAAATCGTCGATAAACACAACACCCGCGACCTGGCCGAAGCCTATCTGAATTACCTGTACTCGCCAGTCGGACAAAAACTGGCGGCCCATTATTACTACCGTCCGTATAAGCCGGAATTTGCCGATCAAAAGGATTTGGCGCGATTTCCTAAACTAGAACGACTCTCAGTCGATGCCGTCTTCGGCAGTTGGCAAAATGCACAAAAAACACACTTTAACGACGGCGGCACCTTCGATCAAATTTACGCGCCCTGATTAAACCTTAGCTGGGAACGGCGCCCAGTCGCGATGAAGGCGCCGCTCCCACCTTAAGTATCAGGAACATAGGGAACACCCGAGAGATATATAGGAGCCAAAGTTGGTAAAGCGACCTTTGTAATACCCTCACCCTAACCCTCTCCCAAAGGGAGAGGGGACTTTGTGTCGCTTTACCAACGCCGGACTCTATAACTTCTCAGTGTTTTTATGCCACTTTTTATCATTGAAGATTATTGACATGCCACAAAGCAACATCATGCCGGGATTTCGGCCTGCCATCGGCTTTACCCTGGTCTATCTGGCCTTGATCGTGTTAATTCCGCTCAGTGCGATGCTGCTGAAGACCTTGCAGCTCAGCCTCGACGATTATTGGGCGATTTTGACCAACCAGCGTGTACAGGCCTCGTTCCGGGTCAGCTTTGGGGCGGCATTGATTGCCGCCGCCGTCGCCGGGGTGTTGGGTTTTATCATCGCCTGGTCGCTGGCGCGCTATACGTTTCCAGGCAAGCGCGTATTTGACGCGCTGATCGATCTGCCGTTCGCATTGCCGACCGCCGTGGCCGGTATCGTCCTGGCAACGATCTACGAACCCAATGGCTGGATCGGCAAATTGGTAATGGATAGCACCGGCATACAAATTGCTTACAAGCCTTTGGGTATTGTCTTCGCTTTGATTTTTATCGGCTTGCCATTTGTGGTGCGTACCGTCGAGCCGGTGCTGCAGGAATTCGACACTACGATGGAAGAAGCTGCCGCGAGTCTGGGCGCTAACCGCTGGCAAGCGTTTGTGAAAGTCATTTTACCCAATATCCTGCCTGCCACTATCACGGGCATTGCGCTGGCTTTTGCCCGCGGCGTCGGCGAGTACGGTTCGGTGATCTTTATTGCCGGCAATATGCCTTATGTCTCGGAAATCGTGCCGCTTTTGATTATCACCAAGCTGGAACAATACGATTACGCCGGGGCAACCGCCATTGGTTTGACGATGCTGATTTTATCGTTTCTGTTACTGCTGATGATTAACGGGCTGCAATGGTGGGTACGCCGCCGTTCCGGACAACTGTGAGAGGTTCTTGATGAATACCGTTTCCGCTACTCCTTATATTGCTTCAAAAAAACTCACGCTGTCGGATCCGGACTGGGTTCGATACGCCTTGACTGGACTCGCCCTGGTTATTATTGTTTTGTTTCTGGTTTTACCGCTGACGACTGTGCTGATTGAAGCTTTTGCCAAGGGCTGGACTGCCTACAGCGCCAGTCTGACCCATCCCGATGCGCTGGCAGCGATGAGATTGACGCTGCTGGTTGCATTAGTGACTGTGCCTTTGACGACTGTG
The DNA here is from genome assembly GCA_024636875.1 of Methylococcaceae bacterium. Lineage (GTDB taxonomy): Bacteria > Pseudomonadota > Gammaproteobacteria > Methylococcales > Methylomonadaceae > JAGXGJ01. Next base: position 17,552 of record JAGXGJ010000086.1, read on the forward strand.
TTTGGTGTTTCTGCCGCCTGGGCGATAGCCCGCTTTGAATTTCGTGGCAAAAGCCTGTTGATTACGCTGATCGACTTGCCGTTTTCGGTGTCGCCGGTGATTGCAGGTTTGATTTATGTACTGATTTTCGGCGCCCAGGGTTGGCTTGGTCCCTGGCTCGCCGAACAGGACATCAAAATTATCTTCGCAGTACCGGGGATTATCCTGGCGACCTTGTTTGTGACCTTCCCTTTCGTAGCCCGCGAATTGATTCCACTGATGCAGGAAATCGGTCATGAAGAAGAGGAAGCTGCTTTATCGCTTGGAGCCAGTGGCTGGCAAACCTTTTTCAAAATCACTTTGCCCAATATCAAATGGGCCCTGTTGACCGGTGTGCTGCTGTGCAACGCCAGAGCGATGGGCGAATTCGGCGCGGTCTCGGTGGTGTCTGGCCATATCCGCGGGCTCACCAACACCTTGCCGCTGCACGTCGAAGTCAGTTACAACGAATATGATTTCGTCGGCGCCTTCGCCAGCGCTTCAATACTGGCAGCCTTGGCCATCGTCACGCTGGTGTTTAAAACCGTCCTTGAATGGAAGCAAAACCAGGATAAAAAACTAAAGGATAAAGGATAAAGGATAAAGGATAAAGGATAAAGGATAAAGGATAAAGTGTTAGCGCAAAATAGTAATGTCCGCTTTCTCCCAAATAGAAATGTCCGCTTGTGATTAAATTCACCCCTTGTTAATTCAAGGTGGATATTTTGGAAATGAAAAAGCTGATGAGTCAGAAAGAAGCAACGCGAGCTCAA
>JAGXGJ010000087.1 GCA_024636875.1 Methylococcaceae bacterium
GCGTAAAAGATCGCGTAGAATGAACATGAATGAGGCCGTTTTATTTGTATAATCAGTGGCTTAGAATCCTGTATTATACAATAAAACAAGGCCTTATTCATCAATAAGTTATTGTTTTTTAAAGAACAAACGACTGATTCGTAAAGGAATATTAGAGTTTGCTAATATTTTTCGAAAATTAGCATTATCTAATATTTATGCTCCCAAAAAATTGGGAAACTTCAGTTAACTATTTTGAATGAGCAAAAAAAGACTTCTCCTGATTAGCATATACTTAGCTGCGTTATGAGACAAGGAGCAATGAGCAAGATATGTTCGCTGTAGACTTTGGCTGGATAGTTTTGAAAAATGCCGATTTTTACGCAGGATGCCACATGACCAGCTTTTTAATGGCATCTATGTCCGGCAAGCAGACAGCCGTTATTTAGCGCCTGATTAGCATTTTAAGGCATAGAAAGCCCGTTAGATAAAAAATAAATGAATCTTGATTAAAATGTTTTTGCACTACTTGTTTTTAGTGCTACTATTTGGCGCAGTAAAAGTTTGAGCCGGCTTTAATTTTGAAGCTGGAATTTGTAAAGCCAACCAAAATTGGCGTTTTTTTAAGTTAAGAGTGTGATATGTCAGATCAAGTTGTAGGTACCGTTAAGTGGTTCAATGATGAAAAAGGTTTTGGATTTATTGAACAGGAAGGTGGTAAGGACGTTTTCGTTCACCACAGTGCAATTAACGGCGCTGGCCGCAAGACCTTACGAGAAGGTCAAAAAGTTACGATGCAGGTAACTCAAGGTCAGAAAGGGCCACAAGCAGAGAATGTAACCCCGGCGTAACAAACTCATAAAGCGGATCCAGAAGTCAGCCGGCTTTTGGGTCCGATTTTAAGTATGCCATTTCCATTAAACCAGGTAAATCCTTGTGATTAGCCGAACTGACCTTTGGGTATTCAGTTATCAAAGAGTATTTGTAATATGCGATTAGTTACTTGAAGCGCTTATTTTTCCATCCTGAGCGGTTTCATTGGATGAAGCGGCCAGATGTTCCTTAAGGCTTTTAAGCTGTTTTCTTCTGTGTTTTTACACGGCTGCTCTGGCATTCAAAATTACAAATTTTGCGTTGGCAGCGACGACGGTATGTTGTCCGAATAGCCGATCAAGGGCGGCATGATACTCCAAATGACGATTACCAATCACCCATAACTCGCCGCCTTTCCTTAACCCATGTTTAACACGTGAATAATTTATTTCTCTATAATCAGTGTGTTACAAGACATAAAAAGCTCATGTGGCACTACATTTTAAAAAATAGAGCCCGCTATCAGTTGATATTTATAAATTACATGTTTAATTTCATAGCGTTATATAAGTTTATAAATTAACACCATACAACAAATTAACATGAAATTAAAAATCAATTATCATGCCAAAATATAAATTGTAGTGCCATAATATTTTTTAGTTCTTATTTTTCAATGTATTATCTGTTAATTTGTTAAATATGGGTTAACACCTTCCTTGATTGTTTAAACATGTTGATGGCGATCTGATCGCCGACTGTGTTGTGCTGATGAAAATGTGGGTTGCATAGAATCAAATCAGCCGAATCCTGTTCAAAATTCACCAGGCAGTCAGTAACGCGATAAGTTGCCTTGCGCTCTTGACCAAAAGCCCGATAAAAATTTTCCTTGACGGATGCTACTGCCATAAAAAACTCGTCAGCAAAATGAACTGTTGCCAGTGGATTGCGCTTTGCCGCCATTAAACCCAGTATGCCGTTACCGAAGCCAAGATCGATAATATCGCAAGCGCCAAGCCCTTGGGGTAGATGCTGGAGAAAAAAACGCGTTCCTATATCAAGACTGTCACGCGAAAATACATTAGCGTAATTACTGATCAGATAATCAGTTTCTTCAAGCCGATAGCTTACCGGATAAGGACTGGCCGGGATAACCAGTTGCAAAAATCAGGCGCGTTTTTTTTCTTGCCAGTGCAGTTGTAGTCGGCCCAACCAGACGTTCCAGCGTCTTCCAGACAGCAGAGGGCAGTATTTTTATCATTCCCGCTAAAATGACCTGAGTGGATGGCGTTAAATACGGATGCAGCCGTATTAACTCATCTTCCAGTAAAGCCAACGTTTTTGGCGCCTTAATCAGAACCAGATCAAATTCACCTTCCAGCGTTTCAAGACTATTTATCAGTTTGACGCTGTGTTCAGGTAAATCATTCCCGGCCAGATTGAGCCGCGTCGCCTGTTGTGATAGATAGGAATCCGATACTGCCAGAGGCTGAAATGAATTGAGTGCTACAGCCAACGCCCCGAAAGAGTCATTAAATATTAAAATCCGGGTACCTGCCTGCGGTTTCAGGTTTTCTGCAAGATGATCGAGCAGGTATTCATCGGCCGCATCCCATGCACGTAAGAGTTCTAACGGGGTTTTGGCAAGCGATATAAGGTAAACTTACCCTGACCAACAGTTAACAAGCTATCGACTTTAGCAGGCATCAAGTGATTAAAATCCGGGGTCAAGTTTAGGCGCGTGACATAAATTTTCCGGTTTCAGTATTAACCTTGATCAGCTCATCCGCCTCCAGATATTCAGGAACCTGAACCTCTACGCCCGTCGTCAATCGCGCTGTTTTCGTGCGCCCTGATGCTGTTGCGCCCTTGATTGCCGGTGCCGTTTCTACAATAGATAAAACCACCGAGCTCGGCAGTTCAATGCCCAGTATTGCGTCATCTATTAATAAAGCAACAATGCCTTCAAGACCCTCAGTCAGATACTCTATCTTGCCTTCGAGATCCTCATTACTCAAGCTGTACTGAGTGTAGTCATCCATATTCATGAAGATATAATTATCGCCATCGATATAAGAAAATTGTACTTTGACTCTTACCAGGTCAGCATCCTTAAAAAAATCATCACCTTTTAGAGATTCATCCAGTTTTTGCCCGGTTTTCAGGTTGGTAAAGCGGACTTTATACAATGTTGATGCGCCACGGGACGAAGGATTTCTAACGTCGATTTGCTTTACAACATGTGCGATTCCATTTATATCAACAACCGATCCTTTCTTTAATTCACTAGCCTTTGCCACACAACTCTCCTCAGGATTAATCGATTTGCTACCGGTATATTGATAGCAATAGTTACATTAAAAATAATGGCGCCGTTAACACCTTAAAAGGATATTATATCGTAGAATCAAAATGCGATTCAGCCATGGCGACCCAAGCGTATGTATGATTGGTCTCCTTTCCGCCTTGTACTTCCTGCACACGCTGCCTGACGACCTGTGTTCGCTAAGCTGGAGGAACTGGAGTGCTTGCTGCCTCGTGCCGGATATACTCGTATCTTATCTCGATGGCTATATCTATATATCCCGCTCAGATGAACTCTATTGCTTCGATTTCCGTAAGCTTTGTGCCTCTGCAGTGCGCTTTTTTCAGGATAAGGGCGTCACGGTAAATAAACGCTCCATCTCATTCCGCCCAGCATTATGCTGGTGCCACCTTCTAACTGGCCGCCCAGCAATCCAATCAATTCATAAACGACGGCCATGCCAATACCGTGCCCGTGAATATTTTCATCGGCACGAATCCCTCTTTTCAGAATGTCATTAAACTTTCCCACGGGAATTCCCGGCCCATCATCTTCGATCTGTAATAATACTGAAAAATTACGTCTGTTTTTGCGCTGATTGAGAGCAATACTGATCTTGATACTGTGATGACACCACTTGCAGGCGTTATCCATTAAATTCCCGACTATTTCATACAGATCGCCTTCTTCACAATAAATCAGGCATTGTTCAGGTATATTTATGTCGAAATGAATTTTTTTATCAATATAAACCTTGTTTAAGGTTGCGCAAATTTTCCCGATAACGATGGCTATATCAACTGTTTTAATGGTGATATGTTCACCTTTGGCAGCTGCACGTTGTAATTGATATTCAACGATTCTATTCATGCGTGTAATCTGATCCTGCACCGTCCCTTTATTTCCATTGAATGATTCGACACAGCCGCGCAGGATGGCAAGAGGCGTTTTCAAACTGTGCGCCAGATTGGCCAGGTTGTTGCGATAACGTTCCAAATGCGCACGCTCATGGTTGATGAAGGCATTAAGATTGCCTGCCAAGCCTTCCAGTTCTTTTGCATAGTGGCCGTCCAAATGGGTTTTCTTGCCCTGTTCTATCGCCTCAAGGTCTTTCACGATGCTCCATAGCGGTTTTAAACTCCAGCGGAACACTACAAATTGAATAATAACCAAAACTATGCCAATAGCCACTAGCCATAACCTCAAGGTTTCTTGAAGCTTTTCCACCTGACTATTGACAAAGCGGGCATCCTCAGCCACAGTAAAAATATATTCGCGCTCTACACCTGCCACATTTTGCCAAAAAACATCATAATGCAGGACATAACGATCATGCTTATCCAATACAAATGCCGAATTGCCAGAGCTGAATTCAGGAGGATCGATTACATCCAGTCCAATGGCCGAAGGTGAGCGCCAAACCAGTTTGTTTTTTTTGGCTTGCAGTATAAAACCGTAAAGACCAGAACCCGGATTTTCAAATCGTGGTTCATGTAAACTGGGAGGCATGATTAATTCACCGGAGTCAATCATTTTGGCGGCTGACAAGAGCGAATACACCTGTATCTGTAATCTTTCTCTTAAGGCCTGTTCTGCACTTTCACGAAAACCTTGTTCAAGACTGAGGGCAACAATAGCGAAGAAGACAGCAAGCACCAAACCTTCAGCAACCAGTAATCGAAAGCTTAACGATTTAGCGCGCATTCAAGGTTTTTTAGATGAGTAGCGGAGTAGACATGCGGTTCATCGCATCTTAGAAAAACGCAAGGATCAAGACTGATCAACTGGAATCCGATAGCCTCGTCCGCGTAATGTTTCAATAGGTTTGCGGGTGCCGTCAGGGTCAAGTTTTTTTCTCAATCGGCCGATAAAGACCTCGATAACATTACTGTCGCGATCAAAGTCCTCATCATAGATATGTGCCGTCAATACCGATTTTGAAATCAATTCACCTTTACGAAACATCAGATATTCCAGCACTTTGTATTCATAAGCTGTTAACTCAAGCTTTTCGCCTGAAACTCTAACTTCCTGCGCCACGGTATCCAGTTCAATATTGTCATGAGTTAATACCGGATGCGCTTGCCCGGCTGATCGTCTGATCAATGCATTAAGGCGGGCGAGCAATTCTTCATAATGAAAAGGTTTTCCCAGATAATCATCAGCCCCGGCTTCCAGTCCTTCCACTTTTTCCTGCCAACGGCTGCGGGCTGTTAAAATTAAAATGGGCATACCTATCTTGTCCTTGCGTAAGCGTTTAATGAGTTCGATGCCCGAAAAATCAGGAAGACCAATATCAATAACTGCTGCATCAACCGGAAATTCCTTGCCCATGTAATAGCCATCACTTCCGGTATTGGCTGTGTCAACGGCAAATCCCTTATCCACCAGGTACTGACGTATTTGATTACAGAGTGTGATTTCATCTTCAACGACAAGAATACGCATTGTTGCTCCGATAGTTTTAGCGGTTAATTAATTCGCCGGTTTCAGCGTCGATTTTAAAGTGCCGGATACGTCCATCAGGCGTTAAAACTTTAATTACATGAACTTCTTTGTTATCAATCAGTTCGGTTTCAGCGCCGAGCACTCTGACCTGGTTATCCTTGATAATCTGTTTTGTAGCCTGATCGAGGCTGAAGTTAATGCGGTTTGGCTCACTTTCATCTGTTGCAAAGCAGTTATTCGAAAACAAAAATACAAAGAGGGCTGTAATTACTCGTATCTTTATCTTAGGCAAGCTTTTCATGGGTAATGGTAGAATTATGTTCATTTTTTTACTGTTCCTGAAAGAACTGGCTCTGAACTTTCCAAAAATCAAAAATATAGTAACGTAAAGAAGTTTGGCTTATTTAAGGGATTTAATGTGACCTAAGTAAGCTCGCTGCCATCGAGTTAATTTATCCTTAGCACTGCTCTTAGGTTTAAGCTCATCTTAGGCTGGTTGGCCTTGATAATCAACAACGATGGTTATCAAGGAGTGACAGTCTCTGCTCAGTCTATTTTAAGGTGTCAGGATGGTGTTTTGTGGGGGTTTGCTGTTATCGGTTTCCGGATAGTCCAGAGTGTAATGCAGTCCTCTGCTTTCTTTGCGCTGCTGAGCGCAGCGTATGATTAACTCGGCGACAATGACCAGATTGCGTAATTCCAGCAAGTCACTGGTAACACGAAAATGACTGTAGTATTCGGCTATTTCTTTTTTGAGTAATTCCACACGACTCATGGCCCTGCTCAGACGCTTGTCAGTCCTTACAATGCCAACATAGTCCCACATAAAATGCCGCAGTTCATCCCAGTTATGAGAGACAACGACTTCTTCATCAGAATCGCTGACTTTCGATTCATCCCAGTCCGGTATTTTGGGTGTAGGGGGGATAAAGGCTATTTTTTGCAGAATATCTTCGCTGGCCCGGTCTGCGAACACCAGACATTCCAGTAACGAGTTGCTGGCCATGCGATTAGCGCCGTGCAACCCGGTGCTGGCAACTTCTCCTACGGCATAAAGATTGGCAATGTCAGTGCGGGCATGACTGTCTGTTAAAACTCCACCGCAGGTGTAATGTGCAGCGGGGACCACGGGAATAGGTTGTTTGGTAATATCAATACCAAATTTGAGGCACTTTCGATAAATCGTAGGGAAGTGTTCCCTGATGAAGGACTCGGATTTATGACTAATATCCAGATAAACGCAATCTATGCCGCGTTTTTTAATTTCATGATCGATGGCCCTGGCTACAATATCCCTTGGCGCCAATTCTCCTCTCGGGTCAAAATGCTGCATAAAAGGTGAACCATCCGGCAGGATTAACCTGCCGCCCTCGCCTCTTACTGCTTCACTGATAAGAAATGACCGGGCGTTGGGATGATACAAACAGGTTGGGTGGAATTGCATAAATTCCATATTGCTGATGCGGCAGCCTGCACGCCATGCCAAGGCAATGCCATCGCCCGTTGCACTTTGGGGATTAGTGCTGTACAGGTAAACCTTGCTGGCGCCGCCAGTGGCCAGAACGACGACACGTGCGGCTAAAGTTGTAACCTGTTGTTTCTTCGAGTCCAGAACATAGACACCTACAACCCGTTTTTCGGCATGATCCGGGGTGGGTGCGGTGATTAACTCGACAACATTATAATGTTCCAATAATTCAATGTTGGCATGTGCCTGAGCTCGTTCAATAAGGGATAACGAAACCGCCTTGCCTGTTGCATCGGCAGTATGCACAACACGACGGTGAGAATGTCCCCCCTCCCGATTTAAATGCAGCTTTATTTCGCCGGATTCAGTTTGTTCTTCAGTAAAAACAACGCCCTGTTTACGCAGCCAATCTATGGAGCTTTTGCCATGGGTAACGGTAAGTCTAACGATGTCAGGATTACAGAGTCCTGCGCCGGCATTCAGCGTATCTTCGATATGCGATTTAATGGAATCATCCGCATCAAAAACGGCGGATATGCCGCCTTGGGCATAGTAGGTACTCCCCGCTGTTAAGGCAAATTTTGATAAAACAGCAATGCGTGTTGAGTGCTCAGCAAGTTTAAGCGCTAAACTCAGTCCAGCGCCGCCACTGCCAACAATAAGTACATCATAATTTCTTGAATAAGGCATAAAGCTGGTTAAATACCTGCAGTGCGTAAAAAATAAAAAGTTTCATTTAATTAAGCATTGGTTGTGGCTTAGTTATCAATGTTTAGGGATAATAACCTTTTTTATAGCGATAACACAATTTTTGTATCATATAGAACTTTATGCGATTTTGCCTGTCCATTAAACCAGTAAAGAGTAGTAGTGAGCAGCCATAACAGGAACAGCGAACAACTAGACGAAAATCTTGTGTTGCGGGTGCAGCAGGGCGATAAGTTAGCGTTCGATCTTTTGGTGATTAAATATCAGCACAAGATTGTCCAGCTTGTTAATCGTTATGTTAAAGATCCCACCGAAGCACAGGATGTCGCTCAAGAGTCTTTTATCAAAGCCTATCGGGCACTGGGTAATTTCAGAGGGGATTCTGCTTTTTATACATGGCTGTATCGTATTGCTATTAATACGGCAAAAAATTACCTGGTATCACGATCAAGAAGAAATTTTGATTATGAGGTAGATATACAGGATGCAGAAGCCATTGAAAATGCACCTCAGTTGCAAGGTATGGATACACCTGAGAGGCTGTTGTTAAATGAAGAAATAATTGACACCATTAGAGCAGCAATTGATAAGTTGCCTGAAGAAATGCGCACAGCAATCATGTTGCGCGAATTTGATGGCCTGAGCTACGAAGAAATTGCTGCAGCCATGGATTGTCCAGTTGGTACGGTTCGGTCACGCATTTTTAGAGCGCGTGAGGCGATCGATAGTAAATTAAACCCCTTGCTCGAACACGGTGATCTTTAATGCCTGAAGATTTAAATCAAAAAATATCTCAATTTCTTGATAATGAACTAGATCCTGTCCACGCATTGAATTTATTGAAAGAAATGCAGTTGCAGTCTGAACTGCCAGATAAAATGCATCGTTATGAAGCGATAAGTCATGCTATGAAAACGGATTTCTTTATATTAACTAAATCTGATTTTTCAAAAAAAATACATAAGCAAATACAACAAGAACCCATCTATTTGTTGCCCCAACATAAGCCAATCAAACGGCGTCATAAAGTGATTGCTTTGGCTGCGTCCATCGCCATTGTTGCTGTCATTGCAGAACGGAGCATGAATCATCAGACTGAGCAACTTCAAGCAGCATCAACACTAATTGCAGCCCAACACCAGACGTATAAACCCGTTGTTTACCCGCATCAGGCTGAACAACGCCCACTTAATACCCGTATCAATGAATATCTTCAGGCCCACAACAGCAGTGTTTATACTAATGGCGAGGCTAATTTTCAGCCCTTTGCCAGAGTAACGACTTATAGTCAGAAATGACCGTGTTAAATCGATTTTTTGTTGTCCTGCTCTTTTCAATAGGGCGAGTCTTGGCAGATGAGGCTGAAGTAAATGGTCTTCATGTATTGATGAAAATGACCCACGCCATGGAGGTTTTAAATTATCAGGGTACCGTCGCTTTTTTAAGAAACGGCAAGCTGGAACCCATGAAATACGTTCATGCGGCCAAAAAGGGTGTCGAACAGGAGCGACTGTCGTCGTTGAACTCGCCAATGCGTGAAATTATCAGAGATTCCAATCGAGTAAGCTGTTTATATAAGGATACACAACAGATTGTTATTGATCATCGGCCCTTTGAGCGCTCTTTCCTCGTTGATATTCCCAGGAAACTGGATAATTTGGGGGCGATCTATCAGTTCGAGATAGTCGGCGAAGAGGATGTTGCCATGTTGCCAAGCTACGTTGTTGCTATTCAAGCTAAAGATAATTTCAGGTATTCAAGGAAAATATGGATAGAAAAACGCCAGTTTTTGCCGCTTAAAGTTGTAATTTATGATCGTACAGGGGAATCTCTGGAACAGGTTGTTTTTACCGAGATAGAAGTTAAAGATGCATTGCCTTTTGTTGATATCAACTTTTCAGAAACTGCCCCTCAAGTGCAGCATATCCGTCAACAAAGGTCTCAGTCATCTGCTCAGGCTCCCTTTGTTGTAACCAATATCCCGCAGGGTTTCCGGGAAATATTTTTTACCCGTAGACCCATGCATAAGACCGGGCAACTAGTTGATCATTTGTTGCTAAGTGATGGCTTTGCTTCAGTCTCGGTTTATATGGAAAATAAAAATGGAGTGATGAAATCCGGTCTTCAAACAGCAGGTGCGGTTAATTCTTCTAGTCGAACAATAGGTGATTCGCAGATCACAGTAATGGGTGAAGTACCTGCTGAAACCGTTAACTATATCGCAGAAGGTATTAAGCTTAAGGGTTTGAAGGATTGAAGAAACAGGAAAAGCTGCAAATTTAAGCAGATGCTTCGTTCTGTGGCCCCCTCAACCCACACTTTTTTAAGTCTTGCTTAAGTGACTGTTGCTAAAGTAATTAATCGTGACATAACAGTTTTATTAATGATAGGAATGGAGTTTATATGCTCAAAAAGTTTGCTTGGTGTGTTTTTCTAATCGTTCTGTTTAATCAAGATGTTTTGGCGCAATTGCCTGATTTTACCGAGATGGTAAAAGTTAATGGTGTGGCGGTGGTCAATATCAGTACTACCCAAAAAGCCAGGCCCGAAACGACTGAAGACGCACAAAAAGAACTTCCCATGCCTGAAGGTATGCCTCCTGAAATGGAGGAGTTATTCAAGCATTTCTTCAATAATCCTGATGGAGGCTATGGGGGCGGAGATACCCAATCATTAGGTTCCGGTTTTGTTATTTCCAAAGATGGCTATGTTTTAACTAATCATCATGTCGTCAAGGATGCTGATGAAATCATTGTCAAATTCTCTGACAGACGCGAATTGGTAGCCAAACTCATCGGTTCCGATGCGCGTACCGATGTTGCGTTATTAAAAGTGAATGCCACTGATTTGCCTGCAGTCACAATAGGAGATACCAACAAATTACAGGTAGGCGAGTGGGTCTTGGCTATAGGTTCACCTTTTGGCTTTGAACAGTCAGTGACTGCCGGCATAGTCAGTGCTAAAGGACGCAGTCTGCCTGGCGGCAATTATGTGCCGTTTATACAGACGGATGTGGCGATTAATCCAGGCAATTCAGGCGGTCCGCTGTTCAATCTGGACGGCAAGGTCGTCGGCATAAATTCCCAGATTTATAGCCGTTCTGGTGGTTTTATGGGGCTTTCATTCGCTATTCCTATGGATGTAGTGATGAATGTTGTTGAACAAATCAAAACTACCGGCAAAGCTGCGCATGGCTGGTTGGGTGTACAGATACAGGATGTAACACGGGAATTGGCTGAATCATTCGGCATGAAAAAACCGCGAGGGGCATTAGTTTCTAAAGTAGTTCCCGGCAGTCCAGCAGAAATGGCACAGTTGCAGATTGGGGACATTATCATCGAGTTTAATGGTCAAGCAATTGACACATCGGGCGATTTACCGCCGATGGTCGGCATGACCCCCATTAATGATAAAGCCGCGCTGAAAATCATCAGACAAGGTGAAGAGAAAACAATAAGCTTCAAAATAGGACTTTTACCCGAACAGGTGGAAAAAATTGCCGAGGTCAAAACCGGCAAGAGCAAACCAACCAATAGACTGGGTATTGCTGTCATTGATCTGACAGCAGAGCAAAGAGAAGCATTGCAGGTTGGCAAGGGCGGTGTGTTAGTTCAAAATGTTGTTAATGGACCGGCCAAAAATGCAGGCGTTCAACCTGGCGATGTAATATTGCGCATTCATAATGATGTTATTCGTAATGTTGCTGATTTTGATAAGGTAGCCAAAATGCTGCCAGCCGGAAAATCGGTCGCTGTTTTGATACAGCGGCGCGGCAGTCCGGCCTTTTTGGCGCTCAAGCTGGATAAATAGCTTGAGCAGATAAGCTCTACACGGGGCCGCACAACGGAGAATCAATAGAGCTTTGGAATGGGCATGAAATAAATAACTTGAATAGGTTATAAAATGCACGTTCCATAGCACCATGTAACCCGGCAAGTTGTTAAAAAAGCCGGGTTACATAATCGTGGCTGCAAAAATATTGCTGCCAAGACCTGATACAATATTTTTCCACAAAGGATACAGCGAAAATAATATGATCTTTCAAGTGATCGTACATTGGTATCGCTATGTTGAATCGAGCCATCTCTGCTCAATAAGGCAGTTTCTGGAATTATTTTCAAACCAAATTCCAACGTGTAGATCAGTAATTCAATGACAGTCGGGAAGCCGCGACTGTTCGGCAGGCTAAATTGACGAGCTATACCTGTCTTTCAAGCTCCGCAACTGAAATGATCCATTCAGCACATTTCGGGCATCGCTAATGAATGGTTTGAGACAATTTTTATTATTTCGCTTGTTTGTAATTAATTGATTTCAAGTATACAAAAAAGCTGTTTCTGGAGATCTCTTTGGCTGCGCTCAGGAGAGTATCGAGCGATAAGTTAAATTTTGTCGGCCACTGAGAGTTAATGTTATTATCCTTCATTATAAAGCAAAATATTTTGGTGGTTTTTGAATAAAATGTGAAAATTGACCATGCCATTTGACCCAAACTGGATCAATTCCATCACAACACGAGCGAGATTCATCTTTTTGCTTGCACTATTGTGTTCGTGTTTTTCTGTTTCCGCTGAATCCATTCATTTGCAGTTACGATGGCATCATCAGTTTCAATTTGCCGGATACTATGCCGCTTTGGAAAAAGGGTATTACAAAAAAGCGGGACTGGAAGTAATTATTCACAAAGGCACACCCGAGAATATGCCGGTCAAAGAAGTGCTACACGGTCATGCACAATATGGCGTTGCCAATAGTGAGTTACTATTGGAGCGATTGCGTGGCGCACCGCTGGTAGCCCTGGCTGCAATATATCAGCATTCTCCTTCCGTATTACTCGCGCGCAAAGAGTCTAAAATTCGTTCACCCGATGATTTAATCGGGAAAAAAGTGATGATGCTCGGCAGATATGTGGATGCCGATTTTATTGCCATGTTCAACAATGAGAACCTTGATATCAAGGGTATCCATATCATCCCCAGCAGCTTTGAAATCCAGGATCTGATTGATGGCAAAGTCGATGCATTCAATTCTTATATAAGCAATGAACCGTATTATCTAAAACAGCAAGGGGTTGAATTCACTACGCTTAATCCGCGCAACTACGGTGTCGATTTCTATAGTGATATTCTGTTTACGAGTGAAGCTGAAATCAAACAGCATCCTGAACGCGTAAAAGAATTCCTCAAAGCCAGTCTTGACGGTTGGCGTTATGCAATGGCTCATCGACAGGAAATTATTGATCTGTTGCTCAATAAATACAAGGTGGCCAAATCCAGGGAGCATCTTGAATTTGAAGCAGCGACGATGCATTCATTGATATTGCCTGACTTAATGGAATTGGGGCACATGAATCCCTGGCGCTGGCAGCACATGGCTGGAACATTCGTGCAGGCAGGTATGGTTGAAAATGATCATTTATTGCCAGGATTTATTTATAAATCCGAATCAGAAATTGATAGGGAAAAGCTTAGCCAGTATCTAAAGGTTACAGTGGCTGTGTCATTACTGCTTAGCCTTATTGCATTGATCCTGTATGTTGCCAATCAAAAAATAAAACAGGAAAATCGTCGACGTACTGCAACAGAAATAGAGTTGCGTAAACGCACCGATGAACTGGCATTACAGAATCGAATTCTCCAGCAAATTAATCAGGGAATCGAGTTGCCCAAACTACTGGATGAATTGGCTCGCCAAATTGAAACATTGCATCCTGGAATGTTCTGTTCTGTTTTGTTGCTGGAAAAAGAGGGCATGCATCTAAAGCACATCGCGGCGCCCAGTCTACCAGATGCTTACAACGATGCCATAGATGGCATAGCTATAGGCGATTGCGCGGGTTCTTGCGGAACGGCAGCATTTCGCAATGAACGCATTATTGTTGAAGACATACAACAACATCCCTTTTGGGAATCATTTCGTGATCTGGCAAAGATTGCCGATGTGCAATCTTGTTGGTCTCAACCTATACAAAATAACAGGGGGGAAGTGCTTGGAACGTTTGCGATCTATCATAAACAGCCAGCACATCCATCGGATGCAGAAATTACCTTGATAGAAAATTATGCCAGCCTGGCGCAACTGGCGATTGAACATAGTCTGGCGGAAACTGCACTGATAGAAAGCGAAGAACGGCTGAGATTTGTACTGGAAGGTAGTGAACTTGGATTTTGGGATTGGAAAATAGATACCAATAAAGTGGAGCGTGATCCTGTTTGGGCAGATATGCTTGGCTATAGCCATGAAGAGGTAAAACATACGACTCAACAATGGACAGATTTTATTTATCTGTATGACCGGGAAAAGGCTTGGCAGTCAATTCAAGATGTTCTGGAGGGACGCTCGTCGATACACAAGATCCAATATCGAATGATACACAAGAGTGGCAGTTTAAGATGGATTCTTGATCAGGCGAAGATTGTTCAACGAGGTCAGGACGGCCGACCCATCAGAATGAGCGGGACCCTCGCAGACATTACCGAGCGTAAGGCCGCCGAGGACGAGCTTCGCATTGCCGCAACCGCTTTTGAGTCCCAGGAAGGTATAATTGTTACCGATTCCGAGAATGTCATCATCAAGGTCAATAAGGCTTTTACCACTATCACAGGCTATACAGCCAGGGAAGCAGTAAATCAGACCCCACAGTATTTACTCCGTTCAGGCCGTCAGGGCACGGCATTCTACTCAGCCATGTGGGACAGAATCAAGCATACCGGAACATGGCAGGGCGAAATCTGGAATAGACGCAAAAATGGCGAGGTGTATCCGGAATGGCTTACCATCACTGTCGTGAAAGGCCTCGATGGTGAGATTACACATTACGTCGCTATGTTAACCGACATTACCGAGCGTAAAGCGGCAGAAGAACAAATCAAACAGCTTGCCTTCTATGATCCGCTTACCCAGCTTCCAAACAGGCGGTTATTACTGGATCGACTGAAACACAGTATCGACGTGGAGCGGCGTGAAGGCAAGAAACTGGCGTTGCTGATGATCGATCTGGATCGTTTTAAACCGGTCAATGACAACCTGGGGCATTTGGTTGGCGACGAGTTACTGCAACAGGTAGCTTCACGTTTAAAGTCACGGCTGCGTGATTTGGACACCGTAGCTCGTTTGGGCGGCGATGAATTTATCATTCTGCTGGAAGATATTGCCCACCCGGAAGATGCGGCACGGGTCGCTGAAGAAATTATTGCCGATTTAAATAGACCCTTCCAGCTAAACCAGTATGACGATGTACGAATAGGTG
The DNA here is from genome assembly GCA_024636875.1 of Methylococcaceae bacterium. Lineage (GTDB taxonomy): Bacteria > Pseudomonadota > Gammaproteobacteria > Methylococcales > Methylomonadaceae > JAGXGJ01. The sequence continues at coordinate 14,971 of JAGXGJ010000087.1, forward strand.
CCAGTATAGGCATCAGTTTATATTCACAACAGGGTGAAAGCCCTGAAAGTCTTATCGATAACGCCGATACTGCGTTGTACCAGGCCAAGGATTGTGGCCGAGGCGGATTCGCCTATTTTTCAGAAGAGTTGACGCTCGCGACCCGTCAACGACTCGCCCTGGAAACGCGGCTGCGACTCGCGATTGAACAACAGGAATTATGCGTTTACTACCAGCCGCAAATTGATATTGCCAGTGGACGCATTATCGGTGCTGAAGCGTTGGTACGCTGGCAAAACTCAAGTAAAGAGCTGTTTTTACCAAAATACTTTATCCCTATTGCTGAAGAATCCAGTTTGATCACGAACATTAGCGCCTGGGTGTTTCGGGAAACTTGTCGACAAGGGCGTCAATGGCTGGAGCAGGGCTTGCCAGCGGTCACCTTATCGGTCAACGTTTCTCCCCATCAATTCCGATACAGTGATATTAATGCGTTAGTTGCAAAAGTGCTGGGCGAAACGGGTTTTCCAGCAGGGCATCTGGCACTGGAAATGACTGAAAAAGGATTGATGGACTATCAGCACAAGGCGATGGATATTCTTGATAATCTGCATGCTCAAGGTATTGGTCTTGCCATTGATGATTTCGGTACAGGGTATTCATCTCTGGCCTCTCTGAAATACTTTCCGCTGGATGTTTTAAAAATCGACAAAAGCTTTATCGACGATATTCCCTTCCTGCAGGGCAATAGAGAAATTACCGCCACTATTATCGCCATCGCCCATACCCTGGGCTTTAAGGTTCTGGCTGAAGGTGTGGAAACCTCTGAACAATTGAAGTTTTTGCAAGAGCAGGGCTGTGATAGATATCAAGGCTATCTGACCAGCCGGGCTTTGCCGGCGGAAGCATTTGCTGAACTTTTGCGTAAGACCGCTGACTGTTAAACGGCGTTGAATCGAAATAGCGGAGGAGACAGAGATGAAAGAATGCAGCAGAATGGATTTACATTTAACGAATGGAGTGACGCAACTGATCAATGAAGCAGGCAAAGCACATTGCAGAATCCGGGAATAGCTGAGTAAATTTTTAAAACACAATATTTAGTTTTACTGAAGTTTCCTAAAAATTCATCAAGCCACCATGCGTAGCAATACGGCCACCAGCGAATTTTTCGTGGGTTTGCCGGGTTTGGGGCAAACCCTATCAAAATCCTCATTGAGTCCGGCTTCAGCGATAAGCCGTCGAACATCCGAAAAGGCAAAACTGGTTCGCCCCTTCACTTTATGCCGACGTTCCGGATCGGCTTTCAGGCGATCTGCATAAATCCAAGTGATCGTTGACGCCATCAAACAAAATTGCAGATGGTTAGTCACGGCTTGAGCATTGCGGCACTGACTTGTCCGACTGCCAATGTCTTGTTTTAGCTCTTTAAATCCGGATTCAATTTTCCAGCGAGCTCCATAATACTCAATGATCTGTGTTACGGAAAGCTCTAGGTCAGTGGTGAATATGGCTACCCACTGGGTTTTACGGAACACCCAAACCACCCGAACAGGGCATTTGAGTGTCTTCACCATGACGACTTCGTCATAAGCGCGCACTTCTCGGCATTTGCTGTAAAGGTTGACGGTATAAGTCTTGGCCTGTTGCCGAACCTCGGCAGCCATGTCGGTCACCGATCCCAAGCGTTTACCGTACTTACGGCGACGTCCACGCTGTCCATGGCGCTGTACATCAGGATGGGTGAACAACACGTTATTGCAGCGCATCCGAGAGAGCATATGAAAACGATCCCCCAATACCTTCCGGACCTGCCGCCACAGACTCTGGTTGCCAAACCAACTATCGGTAACGACTAGCAGTGGCGATGTGGGAAAATAATGACCGATGCCTATCAGCATCTGCCCTGCCAGTTCCAATTTAGTCTGAAAAGGCGCAATCACGCCTTTAATTTTGGCGGTGGCCTTTTCCGCGTCAATGGTTTTCTTGGCGAAGTAAAAACGAAAATCTAAAAATAAACAGGCCCAACGACCTTTGACTTGCTTTAGCAAACCGACCGCAACAAAGTTTTGTGCCCACGGATACTGGCTTTGATTGGCTTTGGCGGCATGATCAAATATTGTCTCGCAGCCGAAGATGTTTTTGCCTATCTTGGGATTGATGCAGTCGTCTAACGCCACCAATAGTCGACCCTCTGTTTCAGGCGAGGGTATCAATCCCCAAACAGTCTGCCAAAGCTTTTGCCAGGGTAATGTCGAAGACGCCATAAACCTAAAAAAATCAGTTGAGCATTACCCTGCCAAAAATATTCAGCATAAACTTGACGGGCAAAGGGTAGTTATGAAGTGTATTTAGCACTCACTATTTATCAAATCGGGAGGCTTTAAAAGCGCTCCCTGTAAGTATTTTTTCATTGCTTCACTCAAAATACGGTACCAGCATTGAAGTGGGGTCAACTGCGGCGCAATGGCTTTTAATTCATCAAAAAACGCACAAACTCGCTCATAGGCGGCTCTTACATAAGCGGCTCTGCCGTGTGTGCTGGTGATGGTGAGTGTTTTTTGTGCAGCATGACTGGTTTGTTTGCCGACACCATGTAAAAGCAAAGGCCTGGAAACAATGGCTTCATAATGCTTATCGGGTTCCGCCAGTCTGACAAACAGTGACCACCAGTTATAGATGAGGGCTATCATCCGAGCAATAAATTGGCACGGTTTGATTTTCTTGGTTACAAATCCACCCCAACCCCACTGGTTTTTAATTTCATCAAAGTTGTTTTCGCAATCAGCACGATCCCGATAATGCTGAAAAATAGTCACAACCTCCGAGGTTAACGAGGTGACCAATACGCTGTATTCGAAGGCAGCCATGTCTTCAGCGGGTTCAAGTAGCGAGAACTGTTCGGGTACCGCTTTGTCTGGATCCGGCGCTATGACGATGTTTTGTTGTAACCGACGCCGGACCAAGACCACCCGACGGGCCTCTTTCCAGGTACTCAGCTTGAGTTCAGCGGATAAGGCCTCCCAGTTATCACGGGTTTTCACCCAGCCGGTATTACAATGGTGCTGAAGAATCAGTTTTTTGACATAAGGTGATTTACGCAGCTTGAACAGATAATCGATGCCCCGCTGTTCGGCTTCGATCATGATGGTGTCGCTACCCCAATCACAATCACCCCGAATAAAGGTGGGCCAGTTGCTGCGAGGTATACGATCCAGTAAAGCCCATAAGCCTGGCGCCGAATAGGCGGACGAACTTTGGTCGCCCGCCTGAACCTCAACTTCAAGGATTAAGCGCAAGTTCGCAATCATGTAAGTGTGAAAGGTATGCGAAGGACGGCCGGGTTTATGTGGATTATAGCCAACGACAGCACCCTCCTGTTTGCCATACAGGGTTTTAATCGTCACATCTGCATCCAGTATCCACGGTTGACTGAGTAAGGGACTGTAACAATAAGCCATATGGTCTTGCAGCCAACGGACACCGGCTTCCTCATCGATCTTCCACAGCGCTCTGCGCGCGCTGTCATCGCTAACTACTTTAGTCATTCCCATCAATGTGGAGTTGACGGTATCACCCATTAAACTGGTGATATGCGAATAGCGGTTATGTCCTGCAAGAATGGACAGCAAAAACGATCCCAGCACATTGACTTTTTTGGGTGCGTTATTGCTGGCATAGCTCAACGGACATTCATCAACCCAGGGTTGGAATAAATGCCCTACTTTTAAATACTGGATAAAAAACGGCAGCTGGCCCAAGGGCGTGACTTGTGCTTGCGGATCCCATTCAATATGGATTTTTCCATCAAAGGTATCGGCAATCAGTGCGCTGATTTCGCGTTTTTTAAGGCTGATTTCTGCATCACTCTTTGGGTGAATGACTTTAGGGGGTAATACCATGGCTTAGCTCCTGAAATTCGGACGCTGCCAATTATAACTCCAAGTTCAACTGATTTTTTTAGGATCAAAAACCAGCATTTTTTATAAAAAATGCTGCAAGCCATTGATATTTGGTTCTCATACTATAAAAACTGCGAAAATCTTAGAGGGGGGTCTGAACGGTTACATCC
>JAGXGJ010000088.1 GCA_024636875.1 Methylococcaceae bacterium
AATAAAACGATTCACCTGCGAACAACAACCCAAGCCGAAGCGCGGCAGAAACAACTCTACGCTGCCTTGAGTATCAAACCCGACCCTATAGGTAAATGTAAGACAATTATCAATAATAAAAAATCTGTAGTGCCATTTGAGTTAAAGTAAAAAATTCAACTAATTGAATTGACAAATAATTGTCAGTAGAAGTCACGAAGATGGGGTAGTGATGTTGAGAATCTTTCATGTAGATGTAAATGGGAATATGATCCAGCGCATTCCTGAATCGATTGGCCTGTTCAAGGGCGGAATGCAGTGAGGTATTGGCACTCGCTAATTCCAGAGTTCGCTGCTGTACTCTATGTTCAAGTCTGCGTTGGCTTTTTCAAGCTAGCGCTTTGCATGCTCGAGTTACTGCGCTGAAGGTGCGCACAAAGATCCTGGCATGATTCGCCAGAGCGCAACGGCAGTTCCGAAAGAAAAGCCTGCTGTTAAGACTTTAGCAACTGCATTCGCCCAGTAATTGGGGCGCCGGATTATCAGAACATCAAAGAGGTGAGTTATGCCACAGGCAATGATGAACAGAGCAAACAGCATGAATAACCATCTCTGTGCAACATAGGGTCTTTTTTTTAGCGAAATACCAGATTGCAAAAGGGATGGAGAAGCAAGATGCCGCAATAATTGAGTCCGGCACTACCAACGTCCATAGCAGTGTGTGGAATTCCATTGGAGACAGTAACCATGGGAAATTAGTCCTGCCGTACTGAAATTCTCATTGATTAATTGCCACATGCACACCTCGGCGCTTAAATTCACGGTAGGTTATACGATAGTCTTGCGCATACCGCCGGGAGCGGAATCGAGGTTTATGTTGCGGCTCATTGTGTTAAAGCAGCCCATGCTCTGCAAAAGAGTAAGGTTGGCCATCGCCAATGATAAAATGATCCAGTACCCGAATATCAAACAAGGCTAGCGCTTGTTTAAGTTTCTCGGTGATATGTTTATCGGCCTGGCTTGGCTCGGAAATGCCAGAAGGGTGGTTATGGGCAAAAATTACCGCCGCCGCATTATGAAACAGCGCCTGTTTAACAACTTCTCTGGGATAAACACTGGCGCCATCTATCGTGCCTCTGAACAATTCATCCAGTTGAATAACCCTGTGTTGATTATCGAGAAACAAACAGGCAAACACTTCGTAGCTATAACCGCGTAACTGAGCACTGAGATAGGCACGGGTTATTTCCGGACTGGTCAAGGCATTGCCGCGCTGGAGTACTTCCTTGAAATGACGTTTGGCCATTTCCAGTACGGCCTGGAGTTGGGCATATTTGGCGCTGCCCAAACCGTTGCCCAGACAAAAGCGTTGTTGGTCTGCATCCAGCAAGGCCTTCAAAGAGCCGAAATCTGCGAGCAGTTCACGGGCCAAATCCACCGCTGATTTACCGGGCGTTCCTGTCCGCAAAAAAATGGCCAGCAGTTCGGCATCGGTCAAGGCGGCTGAGCCACGCAGCAGCAGTTTTTCTCTGGGCCTATCTTCTTCGAGCCAATCCTTAATAGTCATTAGATGATTTCTTGTGCGAGTTAAAATTCAAGCATAGAAGAATATGGCTGCACCTGCCATAATACCGCGCTATTATCCTGGTCCGGATAAAACCGCAATCAAAGGGTTAAATTAACCTTCAAGACATAGTTTTACTGTGAGGCCTTTGAGTTAAACACCACTGATTGAACATTATCAGAATAAGCTGCAGGGCGCCATGATCGGGTCGCATTTCGTGACCCATGCCGGGCGTGTCCGGCGTTTGTATTGCCCGTAGCCTGACCGGGTATCTCTATGCCCACCAGATCAAGGTATTCAATTGCGCTAACGTGTTTGCCGATCCTCTACGCAAAAGAATTCGTGAAAATGCTCAGATGATTGCCAAAGTTCACGGGGTAGCCATTGAGCATGTTAACAACTCACACTTGAGCAAAGAAGGCATTCACATCTTTCGTGGTAAATAACAGGCTACCTCATCAATATAAAACCCATATTCTCATTTTGTTTGATACGCCAGCCTGCTGTAGTCAGTTGGTTCAATAATGGCTGACTCAGCGGCAAACTGGTCTTATCAACATCATGATTGGGAAATATTGACACCACGACGCCTTGTTCTGCAGGTACATCAAGCAGTTTTGTTAACGGCTCATCATTAAAGGCATCACCGTGAAGTATTGGGAAGACATGCCGGACAGGAACAGCGCAAATAATTCTATAAACAAAACCGTAATTTGATACACCCAAACGCCCGTGTAAATTTGTGCACAGCGGATCGGTTTGTCGATGTTTATTTATCTGCCCGGCAACCGCGACAAGATTGGCTTCATAAAAATTATACTGATAGAGTTGCGGTATATAGTAAATCCGAATCAGCAACAAAGCCGATACCAGAGCCAGGCTCAGCCATCGCCGATTTATTTTCACGGTAGTATGTTTGAAAATAAGCGCCAAAATAATTAACAGCGAAAACAGGTAGGACAGCGTATGCCGTTCGGAAATAAGCTCGCCCCACTGGTATTTTGTACGCGCTACAATGACAATGGCGGCGCCCAGAAGGCAATACAATCCGGCGATAATAAAAGTCTGTTTGTCAATTTTTTGCCAGAGCTTCCAGGTCTTCAGTACCTGCCAAACCAGCAGGCCTGCGACGATAAGCAAGCCAATAATTCCAAGCCTATCTCTGGCAAGAAACCTATCCAGGTCTGTCAGCAAAAACAAAACATTCAACTGTGCTTCAATAAAGGCGTGACTATTTTCGAGAAATCCAACTGAACTGGGCGGCATCGAGTAAGGCTGAATTTTTCCAAAGACAATGACATTTCTAATCATCCAGGGCACAACGATAGCTGAAAAACCCGACAACCAAATGCAGACAATATCTATTTTTTTGCGACGATCTTCAGCCTCAAAAACAATCGACCAGGCAAAAAAACCGCATAAACTGAGCACGAAGGCAAGATTCGCATTTCTGAGCAGGTAGGCATAGCCAACCAGGAGACCGGCAACAAACCAGGCCATCAAGCAACCACCTGCCTTAAGCACCCAGCCCATACAGTAAATAACCAGCAATACCGACAATACATCAGTTGAAGCCAGGTTTCCCCAGCGAATGATTGCCGGAGTAAACACAACCAGCAAGCCAATTATCAGCGCACTCTCAGCGTCTAGAACTCGCCTGAAAGAAAACAAGATGCAAGCGGGTATTAATGCCAGAGCTGCCAGACTTATAAAAACCGCCACTACTTCCAGGGGTACAGGCAAAAGCAGGCTGAATAGCGCTATCAGAATGGGATAGCCGGGCGGAAAAAGGGGGTCGGGAACAAAGGTTGCCGATGGCCTTTCTGTGCCATATAGCCCGCTTTCAAAAACACCGCGATCAATCAGGGACCTCGCTTGCTCAATATAACAGGCGCTATCCGGCGTATATGGGAAGCCCGGCAGGAAATAGGCAATTGCTGCTGCACACAATCCAATGAAAACTGCCAAACTGTAAGCAGTTTGCAGCCGGTTCTTGGTCAACAACCCTGCGTAACCAGTATAATCCCTAATACCACCAGGCAAGTGCCGACAAATCGAATAAAACGGAAAAGGCTTCGCCGAGCAAAAACACGCCAAACAATGCAGTAAGAATAAAGCCCAGGCCTACAAAAGGATAAGCGATACTGACATCAACTTTCGCCAGCACGCCCAGCCAAAGCACTGCAGCACCCAGCGCGTAGAACATAAGACCCAGCCAGACATACCAATTGGAGGAAACTGCGTTAACGATTTCCAGCCATCCGCCCGTAAGTCCCTGCTGCACAGCGGGTGAAGACATGCCTTGTTTCAAGGTAACTTGAGCAATCGCAGAAATAGTGACGCTGATAAAAATCAGCGTTAAGACTGTCCAGGAAATTGTCAATTCTTTCATATCGCCACCAGGGTAACCATCATCATGTTAATAAAAACGATCCAGCTGGCCTGGTCTTTTAAACTAAAGAGCAGTGGATCATCGTGCATTTCCCCGCGTGAGGTTTTTAACCATAATCGGGACACCCAGTAAGCCATCAATGGGCATAGCAGCCACAATAAAACCGGATAGGTATATTTGCCAACACTCTCCGGGCTGCTGATAAACAAGGCCAGCACCAGTATTGATATGTAGCCTGCGGCAACGCCCATTACGCTGAGCATGGGGTAATCGGAGGCATGATAATCCCGGCCTTTCATGGTTTCATGCGATAAGCGCTGCATTGTCATTAATTCGGTGCAGCGCTTGACTAGTGCCAGACTGAGAAAAACAAACATCGAAAATCCCAGTAGCCACGATGATAGCGGCACCTCAATAGCATAAGCGCCAGCTACGATGCGAATGGTGTAAAGCGCAGCCAGAAGCAACACGTCTATCAGAACAATCCTCTTGAAGTAAAATGAATAACTGACAGTTAATCCCAGATAAGCAAGCAGTGCGATAAGGAAGTAATCGGAAAGTTGAGTTGCAAGACCAAAACCTGCGCCGAACAGGACAATCATACCCAGAATACCGGAAGCCAAACCGATATCGCCGGCCGCAAATGGGCGTTTACATTTGCGCGGATGATGTCTGTCCGAAAAAAGGTCAAGTAAATCATTGAGCAGATAGGTGGCGGAGGCGACCAGGCAAAAGGCAGTAAATGCTGCGGCTATATTATCGATTGCAGAGAAATTAAACGCATGTGCTGTCAAAACAGGCACGCCCAGCAATACATTCTTGGCCCACTGATGTATCCGAAGTGCGCGTAGCCAGGTTTTTACTATCGGAGGACGATCATCAAACACCCGCTGTACTTGATAGCCACGCTTCCGGGCCGCGGCGATCACACCGATAGCGGGATTGACAACGATGGCTCGCCGCGCTTTAGCCCAAATGGCAAGATCAACACGCGCATTACCGGCATAGTCAAATGCTGAATCGTTGCAGCAGCTCAGTATTGCTTCCAGCTTGCGCGCTCCTTTTAGATTGCGATGCCCGTCACTGGCTAAAACCTTCTTGAAAATCCCCAGCCGTTTTGCAAGCGGCTCGGCCAAGAGGCGATCAGATGCAGTTGCCAGGTATAAAGTTCGTCCATTCTTTGCTTCGCTATTTAAAAACTCAACGAACTCTTGTTGCAGTGGCAATACGCTAAAGTCCAATGCCGAACGTTTTGCTATTTCTTCCTTAAGACGAGCTTTACCGAATGCCAGCCAGTACAGCATTGCCAACAACATCCACGGCTTTGTTTTTAATAAAAAAAAAGTGCTTTCGATTAATAAATCGGTTTTGATAAGGGTTCCATCAAGATCAACAAAAAGCGGCGCCGAATCACGAGGTGTGCCGGCCGGATCAGGCTGAATTTGCTCCCGGAAGTTTTTCTGGCTCATACTTATGAATTTTGAGTTAATCTGATTTCCGCTTCGCGGTATTTTTCCGCGCAATAGGCGGCTACTTCCGGTGGTAATGAAGGACCTGGCGCAGTTTTATCCCAGTCCAGCGTTTCCAGATAATCACGAATATATTGCTTGTCGAAACTGGGTGGGCTGACACCTACCTGATACTGGTCAGCAGGCCAGAACCGTGATGAATCTGGCGTTAAGGCCTCATCAATCAGATATAAAACTCCTGTCTCATCAACACCGAATTCAAATTTGGTATCGGCAATAATAATGCCGCGTTCCTTGGCGTAGACGGCGGCTTCCTTATATAATTTCAGGCTGGCATCACGCACTTTTTCAGCCAGATCCTGACCCATCAGGGCAACGGTTTGTTCAAAAGTGACGTTCTCGTCATGCTGACCGGCGGCCGCCTTGGACGATGGTGTATAAATAACTTCCGGTAATTGCTGCGCCTGCTGTAAACCCTCAGGTAATTTAATACCGCAGACAGCACCCGATTTTTGGTAATCCTTCCAGCCGGAACCAATCAGATAGCCGCGCACTATCGCTTCTACCGGCAGCGGCTTCAAGCGTTTTACTACAATAGCCCGGCCTTCGATCTGGGCGCGTTCAACGGCATCTGGCACAACCTGCTCCAATGGAATACCGGCCAAATGGTTCGGTATAATATTTTGCAATTTATTAAACCAGAAATTGGAAATGCTGGTTAAAACATGGCCTTTGCCGGGAATCGGATCAGGCAAAATCACATCAAATGCCGAAAGCCTGTCGGTTGTTACAATCAACATGTAATTGTCATCAACATCGTAAATATCACGCACTTTTCCGCGAGTACGAAGTTTTAAAGACGAAAGTGATGATTGGTAAAGCGCTACTGGAGCGGTCATAAGTCCTCGCTAATTTTTGAAATCGGGTTAATGATATAATTTTACCATTATTCTTTACAGAACAGGATTGATAACAATGAGTTGGTTTAGCACAGTTGTGGGAGGGGTATTCGGATTCCTGCTGGGCGGACCTTTAGGCGCCATTTTAGGTGCGTCCGTCGGGCATCAGTTTGGTAAGGGTTTGACGGGTATAGAATCCGGAGAAACATTTAATCCCGGCGATCAGCATCGCGTTCAAATGGCATTTTTTACCGCTACCTTTTCAGTCATGGGCCACATTGCCAAGGCTGACGGCCGGGTCTCGCCTGAAGAAATATTGCTGGCCAACCGGATCATGAATCAAATGGCATTGACCAGTGAAATGCGGGCATCGGCGATCAATCTTTTTCAGCAGGGAAAGCAGGCTGATTTCCCGCTGGATGCTGTTTTGGCGCAATTCTACAGGGAATGTAGCCGGCGTACCGATTTGCTGCGTAAGTTTCTGGAAATCCAGCTAAAGGAGGCTTTTGCTGACGGCATATTGACTGTTAGCGAAGAAATGCTGCTTTTGCATATTTGCAGTCACTTAAGAATTTCCCGCTTTGACTATGAACGCTTGAAAATACAGTTGCAAGCTCAGCAACGTTTCCAGGGGCGAGGCTCCTACACCCGAAAGACTCCACAAAAAACCAGCCTGCAAGATGCCTATAGCGTTTTAGGCTTAACGCCTTCCGCCAGCAAGGCCGAGGTTAAAAGGGCCTATCGACGCTTGATGAGCCAAAATCATCCAGATAAACTGGTCGCTAAGGGATTATCGGAAGAAATGATGCGGCTGGCCAAAGAAAAAACCCAAAAGATCAGCAAGGCCTATGAGACCATCCAGAAAGCAGGATGAGGATTTAAGTCGCAAGGCAAAAATCCTGATTCCTGTATAGCTTGCTTTTCCCCTTATTTAAAATACTGTCTATCGTCATTGGTTTCTGTCAAAATCATGTCATCAATTCCGGAAATGACGGCATGTTCGGCACCCAGTTTGATCATCAAACGCACATCGTTTCTGGAATCTGCTGAATTCAACGCATCTTCATAACTGATTTTACCAGCCATATACAAGTCATAAAGAGCCTGGTCAAAAGTCTGCATGCCCTGTTCACGCGAATCCTTCATTAATTCCTTGAGTTTATGAACTTCACCTTTACGGATATAATCCTTGGCCAAAGGCGTGTTAATCAATATTTCAACAGCGGGATAACGACCTTTGCCGTCAGCTCGCTTGATTAATTGCTGAGCGACGATGCCGCGCAGATTCAGCGATAAGTCCATTAATATCTGACCATGCATTTCGTCGGGGAAAAAATGCAAGACTCGGTCTAGTGCCTGGTTGGAGTTGTTTGCATGCAGGGTAGACAGACACAAATGCCCGGTTTCAGCAAAGGTAATAGCATGTTGCATGGTTTCCCGGGTTCTGATCTCGCCAATTAAAATGACGTCAGGAGCCTGCCGCAGGGTATTTTTTAACGCCACTTCATAAGATTCCGTATCAATCCCCACTTCGCGCTGGGTGATGATGCAGCCCAGATGCGGGTGCTGGAATTCAATCGGGTCTTCAATAGTGATGATATGGCCGCTGCTGTTTTGATTACGATGCTTGATTAAAGATGCTAACGATGTTGATTTGCCTGTGCCGGTGCCGCCCACAAAGATAAGCAGGCCGCGTTTTTCCATAATTAACTCTTTGAGTATTGGCGGCAAATTCAGAGACTCTGCATCAGGTATTTCATTTTCAATCCGGCGCAGCACCATACCGGCCGAATCGCGCTGGGTAAAAGCGCTGACTCTGAACCGCCCAAGATTTTGCATGCTAATCGCAAACTGGCACTCTTTGGTATTTTCAAACTCATCCTTATGCCGCTGATCCATAATGCCTAGCACAATCCTTAATGCCTGATCTGCTGTGAGCTGCGTTTTAGAGACCTCAGTTAAAGTGCCATCGACCTTTAGGGTTGGCGCCCTTCCTGCAGTTATGAATAAATCCGATGCATTTTTCTGCACCATGAGTTCAAGTAATTCTTTAAAAGCCATAATCTTCTCCTTAACGGAACATGTCCTTATTAACTGCTTTAGCCATGGCTATTTTTGCGGTAACCAAGCCTTGATCAACCAGTTCTTTCAGGTTTTGATCCAGTGTCTGCATACCGTCCCTGCGTCCGGTTTGAATGGCGGAATACATTTGCGCCACTTTGGCTTCACGAATCAGGTTTTTGATAGCTGATGTGCCTACCATAATTTCATGTGCCGCGATACGTCCACCGCCAACTTTTTTCATCAGTGTTTGTGAAATAACGGCTTGTAATGATTCCGACAGCATGGACCGGATCATATCTTTTTCTGCTGCCGGGAATACATCAATAATACGGTCTATGGTTTTTGCGGCGGAAGTGGTATGCAAGGTGCCAAAAACAAGATGCCCTGTTTCCGCCGCTGTTAACGCCAGTCGAATAGTTTCCAGATCACGCATCTCACCCACCAGAATAATATCGGGATCTTCACGTAAAGCTGAACGCAATGCCTCAGTGAAACCATGCGTGTCACGATGAACTTCTCGTTGATTAATCAAACACTTTTGGCTTTCATGTACAAATTCTATCGGGTCTTCAACAGTCAGAATGTGGGCAAAATCATTATAATTAATATGATTAATCATCGCCGCCAGGGTCGTTGATTTGCCGGAACCGGTAGGCCCTGTCACTAAAACCAGTCCACGCGGTTTCCTGGTTACTTCCTCAAAAAACTTGGGCGCGTTCAAGTCTTCCAGGCTCAATACCTTGGATGGAATCGTTCTGAAAACGCCTGCCGCTCCACGTTCCTGATTAAATGCATTGACACGAAACCGGGCAACTCCGGGTAACTCAAATGAGAAATCTGTTTCCAGGAACTCTTCATAATCACGACGCTGCTTGTCATTCATGATGTCATAAATCAAAGCATGAACGGCCTTGTGATCCAGTGCGGGCACATTAATGCGCCGGATATCACCATCAACCCGGATCATCGGCGGCAATCCTGCCGATAAATGTAAATCGGACGCGCTGTTTTTAACTGAAAAAGCAAGCAACTCGGCGATATCCATAACATCCTCTGGTAAAATAGGTATAGGAGCCAAAGCTGGTAAAGCGACCTTTGTAATACCCTCACCCTAACCCTCTCCCAAAGGGAGAGGGGACTTTGTGTCGCTTTACCAACGTCGGACTCTATAGGTAAAATATATATATTCCCTATACCATAGTTCAACTTGTTGCTTTTTTAAAGCCGTGTTGTTTAATAGCGGCTGATGATGCTTTAACGACTTCTTGACGACGATGATTTACAAAAGACTTAACCACCTGCGTGCACAAATCAGACAAGCTGAAACAGTTTACAACCGCAAACCGGGGGATGTTTTGTTATTGGCGGTGAGCAAAACCAAACCCGCCAGAGATATTGCCTCAGCTTATCAATGGGGGCTGCGTCATTTTGCTGAAAGTTATTGTCAGGAGGCCCTGAAAAAACAACGGGAGCTTGGCGCTTTTGATATTACCTGGCACTTCATCGGCCCCATTCAGTCCAATAAAACCAAAGCAATCGCGACACATTTTGACTGGGTGCACAGTGTGGATAGCTTGAAGATTGCCAAACGCCTTAGCGAACAACGCCCGGACGTATTAGGAGCGTTAAATATTTGTCTGCAAATCAACATCAGCGGCGAACAAAGCAAGTCGGGTATTGTTCTGGATGAACTGCCGCAACTGTGTGAGATGGTGGCTGAGCTGCCAAATTTAAGACTGCGCGGCGTGATGGCGATTCCTGCGTCTGCAACCGATTTCGAAGAGCAGCGTCGACCTAATAAAAAACTGTATCAAGCCGTTGCAAAGCTTGGCAACCCGTTGCTGGATACTTTTTCGTTTGGCATGTCCGGGGATTTAACGGCCGCCATTGCTGAAGGAGCTACCGTCGTCAGAATTGGCACAGCATTGTTTGGTAAGCGCTGAGTTATAAGGCAGAGGTTTTAGCGCCAGGCGCTTTTTTTAGCTACAAAGCAATGGGAATCAAGCACGGCTATAATTTCTTCGCATTCAAGCCTATTTTTACTGTCCGTCAAGATATAATCCGCCAAAGCCATGATGGCGCGCCAATTCGAACTGTCATTGATAAAATTGAACGCAGACAAAAATAACTCCCCCATTTTCTTTTCCCTTTGCGCTTTATCGGGAATAAAACAGTCAAGATATTCATTGATAGTCTCTAAATCGGAGGCGCCGCCATAATAATGCAGTGCATTCAAATTTACCAGGCGTGGATTAATCAGTTCACCGTCTCGCAGGGCAACATATTTTGCCTCTGCTAGAGGCTCCACCAGCAAATTGAAAATATCAGCATCAAAAGCATGTAGACAGGGTTGTTGTGCTAATGAAAAATCATTGATTTTTTCCCCGACTGAGCTGGGCAGAGTGTGAATCAATCGACCACCCTCCACTTTAGTAATGCAATTATTGCAGCTATCGTACGATTTGCATAAACATACAGATGTTTGGGAATCGCCATTTCGCTCGTTAATAAAAATTTGAAAAAAAACCGGGGGTAGTTGCTTTTGTTTGTTACCAAGATAAATCGCTGCCGTATGTCCAGCTTCATGGATAGCGGATTTCCTGCTGAGTTCACGGCGATTTATCGGGTTAAAATCAGTTAATGTGCGTCTGCGGTTCATGATAACCTCAGTGGAAAAAAGATGCGGGCGAATTGGGCAACCCGCATTTCGAGAGTAAGGGTAGATAACCCGGGCTGTTAGTACATAACCACAGGTTGAGTATAGTCTAACGACTTAAATAAGTCATGGAAATGTGGCATATTGACGCGCGACAAAGTGTCTCTATATTTGGCGTAATAATTGCTCAGTATAATTGATTTAACTATAAGAAAGTCAGCCAGACCTCAATCCCAGTGGTTTCTTCAAGACATTTTATCCTTGGGATGAAACTGCCTAAGGCATATCACTTATGCAAATGCGTCATATGACACATTTTTTTATCAAGCAGTCATGCTTCACCATATGGGAAGTTCTAAAAAATTAGAGAGCATCAGAGTAACTACCCGGCAGCAAAAATAGAATGCCACAGACTCACAGCTCACGGTTCGCCCATTCAGACGGCCAGTTCATCAGATTTTCCCACAATGCCTTGATAAAGGCTGGGCGGGAAGCCAAGCAACGCTAAAATACGCAGCTGTACGGCATTTAGTTGCGTCATACAACAGCAATCCGTTCC
>JAGXGJ010000089.1 GCA_024636875.1 Methylococcaceae bacterium
CAAGCATCAAGAAGAAGAGGACAAACGAATAGATCAACTCGATTTATTTTAAGGCACCACCACCTTTAGGTGGTACATAAATTAACCCGCTTTGAGCGGTTCACATTTTCAAGCCTCCGGCTTTGCCGGAGGTTTTTGACTAAATAAGGTAAACCATTCCAGATTGTGGAGGTCTTAAAAAAAGCCAAACCTTTCAAACCGGATGCAAACTGATCAAACCAGGTGCGAATTGGTCTGAAGAAAAAATTTTTAATGCTGTATTCGTACTGAAAATTATCGTTATCGGAATAGGAGAGAATCATGAGAAGAATTTATTTTTTAGTTCCTGATATTGCAACTACGCATAAAATTGTCGATGAACTCCGATCTGAAGGTATAGAAGATCGTCATATTCATATATTAGCCAAAAGGGACACGCCGCTTGAGGATATTCCGGAGGCAGGAGTATCTCTGAAAACGGATTTCGTTCCGGCGCTTGAGCGAGGGGCCGCTTTAGGGGGTACAACAGGCTTGTTGGCTGGATTGGTTGGTTTACGGTTTGCCGGTTTTGCTATCGCAGGAGGCCCTATATTGGGCATTATAATGGCTGGAGCAACAATAGGTTCCCTAATGGGCGGACTGTCGGGGATGAATTCAGGCAATTCAAGGTTAAAACAGTTTGAACAGGTAATCGAACAAGGACAATTACTGGTGCTACTTGATATTCCAAAAGAACGAATAGAAGAATTCAAAAAATTGATAACCAAACATCATCCGGAGGCGAAGTTTGAAGGTGTCGAACCTTTACTTCCACCCTCCTATTAATTGCTATACTCATTCTGGAATACAAGATCAGGCCTTAAATCCTGTACATAGATGCGCTTCGTTCTCCAGCGCATCTATGTACCTCAAGCAGATTCAATGCTTGCTACGGCGCTTGCCGGATTTCTCCTGTCAAAACCGCGAACCGGTCAGCGCTACATCAGCATCGGCCCAAACCTCTTCAAATTGCAGATTTACACTGTCCGCTTCACGATTTTTTTTCTGTTCCCGCAAACTGCGGGCAAGCCCAAACAGCGACCATCCATTTTGCGGGTGATAAAGCAAATCCTGCCGGTAGGCTTGTTCGGCTTTCCCGGCTTGCCCGGCTTCAAGCAATATTGCCCCAAGTACCTGCCGCGGCGGCAGATACCAGTCTTTGGGTTCGGTATAATTGAGCCCGTCCTCGAGTTCGACTGCGCGCTGTAAATGGAAAACTGCCATGTCGAAATCCCTGTTCTGCGCCGCAAGTTCACCACGCAGCATTTCCGCAGCTATTTGCAGAATCTTTGTTACCGGATTCAGATCGAAAATGGTGAGTTTGGCGATGGCGGGATCTTTAATAATTCTCTCAAGCTTTTCGAGTTCGCGTGCAGATTCTTCGGGCTTGCCTTGCCTGAGCAACGCTAAGCCGCGTGCATAATGCCAGATTCCGGCAGGATACAGCAGGTCCGCCGGTGGCGCAGATTCCATTAAAATGGCGTCCCATTCGCCGAACAGCGCTTTCGTATACAGCGGAATCGTGTAGAAATGCTGCAAGGTGCCGCTGAATCCGGGTTCGCGCATCAGTTCCGGTTTGACTTGGGCTGCGGTATCGGCGGCGGCTTTAGAGGCCAATTGCTGCTGCCCTGTTTTAATGGCGGCAGCCCATAAAAAATGGTAATTATGCGGAACATAAGCAGTCGTATAAATGCTTTCGGCGTGGGCATGACTTAAATAGCCCTGATCAATCCTGACTGCGCGCTGGTTGGCCAGAATCGCATCGCGATAGTGGCCGACCCGAATATAAATATGTGCAGGCATATGCACCAGATGGCCAGAGCCTGGCACCAGGGACGGCAAAAGCTGTGCACTGGGGATTGCCTTTGCGGCATAGGGCGAAGCTTCCAGGGCATGAATATACAAGTGATTGGCTAATAAATTATTGGCATCGATGGCCAGGGCATGTTCCAGCGTGGCAACGATTTCCGCAGTCCAGGGCTGCGCTTCACCTTGCCTGGTCCAGAAATTCCATGGATGCAGATCCATCAGCGATTCGGCAAATAAGGCGGCAATAACAGCGTCGCCGGGAAAACGCCGGGCAACGTCGCGCATCGCTGCCGCATAAGCTTCATCAAGCGGCTTGCGATTTGTCGGCGCTGTTTTACTGTAGCGTTTAGCCAAGGCCGATATCAATGCCTGTTCTTTTTCCGTTGCACTCTTTGCAAGGGCTTGCGATTGTTGCACCGATTTGTAGGCTTGCGGTATAACGGATGGGTCCATTGGCGCATTAATATTAGGCCCTAATACCAGTCCTTCACCCCAGTAACATAGCGCACAGTCCGGATCGAGGCGGTAAGCTTCCCGAAACGAACGCGCGGCTTCCGAATGATTGAAACCGAAGGCTAGTATCAAACCCTGATTGAAATAGCGTTGCGCTTCCGGAACCGATGTCGATACCGGATAATGATGTGTGCCAAGGTTATCAAACAATGGCACCGGCTTCACAAGGGGTTCGGTTTTAGAAGTAAGGCGGCCGCATCCTGCCAAGCCCATAATAACCAGGCTGCCCAGAATCAACCAGTGTGAAAATTTCAGTTTTGGCTTCACATCGTTAATAAGCATTTTATGATCCTCACAGATTCGGTGCATGTTTTGCTTTACGGCGTTGCTGACCCGATAAAATTAGGCAATTAAATCTGTGCAGCAATGAGCTTAGATATTGAATATCAATTAATCGGCTAAGGCAAACAGAAATGTTTATCTAGAGTTTTAATTGCGCTACACAAAAGCGCTTTAAACCAGCCAAAGACCAGTTCAATATTTATGACAAAGACGGCGCCGGACACCCCGAATAGGTTCCTGACTTTGTTGCTGAAATTGAAGACTGTGTATTGATGGTGGAAACCAGGTA
The DNA here is from genome assembly GCA_024636875.1 of Methylococcaceae bacterium. GTDB lineage: Bacteria > Pseudomonadota > Gammaproteobacteria > Methylococcales > Methylomonadaceae > JAGXGJ01. Next base: position 2,912 of record JAGXGJ010000089.1, read on the forward strand.
GCAAGCGAAACTGGCCGAACCCAAAGTGCAGGCTAAAGCTGAAACGGCGGTTAAAGAGTGTGACTATAGGGAAGGGAGTGGATAGCTTCCATGCTTCAGGAGTGGGCCGAATTCAGTTTCCAGCTTGCCTGCCGCAAGCGGACGGCTAAACCAATAGCCTTGCAGTGCGTCGCATTGGTGCGTTTTTAGAAATACCAATTGCTCATCGGTTTCCACACCTTCTGCTGTAACTTTCAGCTTAAGTTCGTGGGCTAGTGCGATAATCGCCCTTACCAGCGCCATACTGCCTTCGTCGCCGGGAATATCCTGGACAAAAGAACGATCTATCTTGACGCTGTGGACCGGAAATCGCCGGAGGTAGGTCAAACTGGAATAGCCGGTACCGAAATCATCTATGCTGAGCTGTACTCCCAGATCATGCAATTGTCGTAAAACCAGGAGGGTACTCTCGGGATCCCGCATGATCGCCGACTCGGTGATTTCAAGTTCCAGTGAAGACGGTTTGAGGCCGGTGTCGGCCAGCACCTCTTTAATCGTTTGAAACAAGTCTTTTTCAAAAAATTGACGGGCGGACAGGTTTACCGCCACACGGGTGAATGCTCCATCGTGCTCTTGCCACGCCTTGGCCTGCAAACAGGCAGCGTGCAATACCCAGATACCAATAGGGACGATTAGCCCGGTTTCTTCCGCTATGGCAATAAACCGGTCTGGATAAACGAGGCCCCAGTCAGGATGCTGCCATCGTACCAGTGCTTCGACACTGACTGCGCGGCCGCTGCCTGAGTCTATCTGAGGCTGGTAGTGAAGCTTGAGTTCATGATAAGCCAAGGCATGCCGCAAGCCTCTTTCGATAGTCATGCGTTCAAGTGATCTTTCCGTCATTTCCACCTTATAAAACTGATAGTTGTTCTTGCCGTGTTCCTTGGCCAGATACATAGCCGTATCGGCGTTCGTCAGCAGGCTTTGGCTATTTTTCCCGTCGTCAGGGTATACGCTGATCCCGATACTCGCGGTCACCACAATATCGTTGTCTTCGATGGTGAACGGTTGCGTGAGCAGATCGATGGTCTTTTGCGCAATTCGTGCTACGTCATCAATCGAGTTGATGTCGCTGAGCAGCACGATGAACTCATCACCACCCAGTCGAGCCAGGGTATCATTGACACGAGTCGAACTTTTCAAGCGTTCACTGACCGCTTGCAATAACAGATCGCCTAGCCTGTGGCCCAAGGTATCATTGATCAACTTGAAGCGATCCAGATCGATATACATCAGTGCCAATTTGGTGTCTTGGCGCCGGATCAAGGATAAAATTTGGGTAAACCGGTCATGGAATTGTCCGCGATTCATCAGTCCCGTTAACGGATCGTGGTTGGCGATATAGATTAATTGCTTTTCGGCGAGTTTACGCTCGGTGATGTCCTGGATTTGGATAATGAAATACTGCGGCTCTCCGGCCGCGTTGCGGACCAAAGATGCACTTAGCAGAGCCCAAATCACCTTGGCAACGATTTTGTGATAGCACTTCACCTCGATATGAAGCGGCGGCAGCTCTTCAGACAATAATTGGCGCAGGTAGTGGCCGAACACCTGGCCGTGATCATCGTCATGAGTAAGCATCCGCAGATTTGATGCCAGCAACTCTTCCTTTGAGTAGCCGAATAATGTGCAGAGTGAGCCGTTTACTTGTAAAAAACGGCCATCAACGGTTAGTAATGCCATACCGATGGCGGCAAGATCAAACGCGCTATGAAAACGCTCTTCGTTGTCTCGAAGTGAATTTTCTACGCGCCGGCGCGCGGTGACGTCACGGAATACCAGAACTGCTCCTAACAATCTCCCTTCTTCATCAAGGATTGGGGCCGAGCCGTCATCAACGGGGAATTCCTCGCCGGACCGGGTAACGAGCAACGTGGCGCCATCCAGGCCGGTAACAGCAAGTTCCCTTAATGATCTCGGGATGGGGTTTTCAATAATCGTGCGGTTCGACTCAGTCAACAGCGTCATCAATTCGGTGATGACTTTTCCTTTGGCTTGTTCCAGCCGCCAGCCTGTTGCTGTCTCGGCCACCGGATTCATAAACTGGATTTTACCTTCGGCGTCAGTAGCAATGACGGCGTCGCTGATACATTGCAGCGTTTTGGCAAACCATTGCTCGCTTTCTTTCAGCTTTCGTTCCAGCTGATGCTTGTAGAGTGCGACTTCAATGGAAGCGTGTAGTTCATCAGGGCGGAATGGCTTGATTAAATAGCCATAGGCGCCTGTGGCTTTTGCTCGCTGCAAGGTGGCGGGGTCGCTGTAAGCCGTGAGAAATATCACCGGGATTTGCAGGCATTCCATTATCGATTTGGCCGTGGTGATACCGTCCATGCTGCCTTTCAGCACGATGTCCATCATCACGAGTTCGGGCCTAAGTTCGGTTGCCAGAGTAATGGCTTGTCCTCCCGAAAATGCCGTCGCAACCACTTCATAGCCAAATGCTTCCAACTGGTTACGGATATCCATCGCAATGATGCCTTCGTCTTCGACTATCATAATCCTGCTGGCCAGCATAGTGTGTTCCTTCTGTTTCAATGGGTATTGGTAAAGCGGAGAGTAAACTTACACCCGGCGGTTTGCTCCAGCGTCATCTGCCCCATGAGTTGGCTGGTCAAGGTGGCGACTAACTGTAGGCCCAGTGAGGCGCTTTTTTTGAAGTCCAGGTCAACCGGAAAGCCGATTCCATTATCCGTTATCGTGAGAATGAACTCATCGTGTTCTTGCGTGAAGCCGATGTCTATTTTACCGTACCGATCATCCGGAAAGGCATGCTGAAGGGCGTTGGACAGGAGTTCATTGATGATGAGTCCACAGGGGATCGCAGTATCGACGTCGAAATACACCTCGTCGATACTCATGCTTATTTTGATCTTGCCTGAATGACCCCCGTAGCTGAACAGCAGATGATCTACCAGGCTATGGATATACTCATTAAAATCGATCCTCGTTAAATCCTTCGACTGGTAAAGTTTCTCATGTAATAACGCCATGGCCTTGATACGGTCAGCACTCTGCTTGAGCAGTTCCAAGGTCGCTTCATTACTGACATTTTTAGCTTGCAGGTTAATCAGGCTTGACACAACCTGGAGGTTGTTCTTTACCCGGTGATAAACTTCCTTGAGCAACATCTCCTTCTCATTGAGGGCATTTTTTAACTTGTCATTGGCGCTCTTGCGCTCCGTAACGTCCCGCGCCGCCGCGAACACACCCTGCAGAGTCCTATCCCGGTCATAGAAGGTGGTCGCATTGTAGGACACCACGGTTTCCTTGCCGTCTCTGGCGCGCGCGGTAAGTTCGTAGTCGGTGACCTTCTTTTCGATCAACGCTCGCTTGATGGCTGCCTCGGCCAACTCCGGATCGGTGAAGTAATTCTTGAACGACGCGCCGATCAACTCGTCGCGCGTACAGCCGGTGAGCACCTCCATCTGCTTGTTGACGTCGGTGATAATGCCTTGCGGATCTGTAGTCATGATCGCGTCGATATTGGATTCGATCAGAGATCGCGTGTAGAATTGCTGGTCGCGCAGGCGCTGATCGAGCTTCATCCGCTCCTCTTCGACCTGCTTTCGTGCGGTATTGTCGGTGCCGATCAACAGATAGCCGATGATGGCTTCATGGGCGTCGCGCAACGCCGTGACCGACACCACCGCCGGGAACCGGCTGCCATCCTTGCGAAAGTAGGTCAGCTCGTAGATGTCTTCGATCCCGCGCGCGGCCTTGAACACCAAGGCCTCAAAGCCGGGCGTTATCGGCGTGCCGAGTTCGATGCTCAGCGCTTCGGCGCGCGCAATCACTTCCTGCGGATCGGAAATATCGGCCGGCGTGATCTTGTTCATCACTTCTGCGGCCGTATAGCCCAGCATGCGCTCGGCGCCGACATTGAAGATCTGGATGACGCCCTTCGCATCGGTGGCGATGCTCGAGAAGTTGGCGCTGTTGAAAATCGCGGTCTGTAAAGCCTCCGTACTCAGCACCGCCTTTTCAGCCTGCTTGTGCGCAGTGTTGTCGGTGCCGATCAGCAGATAGCCGATGATGGCGTCTTGAGCATCGCGCAGCGCCGTGACCGATACGATAGCCGGGAAACGGCTGCCATCCTTGCGGATATAAGTCCATTCTCGCTCGTCCGCGTTTCCTATTCGTATTTTTGCGACTAAGGCCTCAAAGCCGGGAGCAATGGTATGACCCAGCTCCTGGCTTAATTTATCGGCACGAGCGCTAATTTCGTCCTCATCGTGGAAGAGCAAAGGTGTGTCCATTCCGACCACTTCAGCCTCGCTATATCCCAGCATACGCTGGGCAGCGCGATTGAATAAAGCAATGATGCCTTGCTCATCGGTAGAAATGATACTGACGTTGGTGCTGCAAAGGATTGCTTTTTGAGCATCCAAAGTGGTGCGCAGTAGCTGTTCGGTGTTTTTTGCTGCTGCAAGTGACTCAGCCAGAGACAATTCCTTGCGCCTGGACTCCAGGGTGACCCTGACGTGACGGGCTAACGCCCGGAGTGCTTCGATCTGGTCATCGTTCAATTCCCGCGGAACTGTATCGAGTACACAAACTGTGCCTAAAGCTTCTCCTGTAGATATTCGAACCGGGGCTCCCGCATAGAAACGGATAGCCGGCGCCGAAGTGACAAGGGCATTGGTCGAGAAACGGGCGTCATTGTCTGTGTTTGAGACGACCATGACCTCCTGGTGCAGGATAGCTTGTGCGCAAAACCCGCCATTCCTGGAATTTTCGTTGGCAGCTATGCCTTTCTTGGCTTTGAACCATTCCCGGTCGCTGTCAACCAGTGTTATTAATGAGAAAGGCGTGCAGCAAATTTGCGTCGCCAGAGACACAATATCGTCGTAGACCTGTTCCGGCGCAGTATCGAGGATGCAGTATTCATGCAGCTTTTGTATCCGCAGATTTTCATTTTCTGGTCGTGGCGTATGCAAAATATCGTTTCCCATTATTTAATCGCAGGCGTTTAATGATGGTAATCCCCGTTTTTGAGTCCGTGATGCAGGCTGGTTTTGTTGTCTGCTCGTTAATCTTTGGTATTGTCCAATTTGTTGTCAGCACCTCCGAATTCGAGGGAGATATATTCTGGCCTGAGCCTCTGCAGGGGTCTGTTCATTTTAAAAATAGTAAACTTTTACAGACTAGTAGATTCTTTTGTACATTCAAGTTTTTTGTACATTCAAGTTCGGTATAAAAATAATCTGTAAAGCCATCAAGGTTTGTATATCCGTTCTCTGTTTTCCTATCTCCAGCACTAGTTTTTCAGATTGCCTCTGACATTAGTTGAAAAGGCGCAGTAGTTGTCGAGACTTCATAAGCGGTGTTTATGAAGAGGGCGCCCGGTTCGGAACCGATGCGTGGCCGTGCTTGCTGCTTTTGACGTCTGTGGGGTCAACCTTGCCGCCCCGGACTTTTCTAGCCAGCGGCTGCCCTGCCTTAGCTGAGCGGGTCTCGTCCACGCTGAAACAAGTGATCTTGACCGGCCGTACTGAGCCCAATTTCTATTAAAAAATTAAAAACCGATTTGAGTGCACTAATACCCATTTTACAATTATAATAAACAGTTTTTAGGAACAATATCCAGCGTTATAAACGATCCTCATGAAGAAAAAACCACTTAATACGCGTGCTCCCAGTGATTCGGATGTCAGTGTTCTTGAAAACAAAGCATTGTCAAAAATGAATGCAGGGCAATACAAGGACGCAATTGAGCTGTACAAATCCCTGTTAAAACACGCAAATAATGCTGCCTGGCGACAGGCATTGGCGCAGTGCTACTTGCAAAGAGCCCTGGCATTCGCCGCCAAAGGCATGGTTAAAGAAGCCCTGGTTTTATGGGAAAATTATGCCCGGAATGCCGAACCGCCGCATGAAGCACGTGATAAATATATCAGCTGGTTATTGCAAACGAATGACATGGCAAAGGTCAAAAACTGTCTGGGCCAGTTATCCGTGCAACAACTGGACGAACATTATCCGGATCTTGCCGGTTTATTAGGTTTGCTTATAATAACAGATAAAGTCAGCTGCCAGGAACTGCTGCCGAAGGATTCGGTTTTCATGATGCATCTGGGTTTTGTTCAGGAAGCCTTGAGTGCATACCGGAATAATAAGCTGGAAGACATTGAGCCGGCCTTGAAGAAGTTGCCGTTTCGTTCTGCTTTCCGTGATTTTCGTACGCTTATGAAAGCGGTCCTGCTGGTTCCTGAATCGGTCGAACAAGCCCAGTCGCTGCTGATTAAAATTCCAGCCGGTTCGCCATATCATCAAGCGGGTGCATTGCTGCTTGCTATTACGCATGAAGGTGCGGCGCTGGTTAATGACTTATTGCAATTTACGCCGCCTCAAATCAAGATTATCGAAGCTGCAAAAAACTTGAATAAAAAACAGGTCGAGCTGCTGGATGTATTAATCAAACAAAAAGACCGCTTATCGGACAAATTAAAATTTAATTTGGCCATTCAGTATCAGGCACTCATTGGTGCAGATTTGGCGAAATGTTACTGCCACTCGGCACTTTCAAGCTATCCAGCCGGACAGCGCGACTTTACCAGGCATTTTGGTGCCATGAATGATTTTGAAGCATGGCGCTTGAAAGCGCTTTTGCGCGAACATGACAGGGATTTTCATGGCGCCGAATATTACTGGCAGCAAGGCATTACTTTTTTAAAGAATCAAGGTGCCGAGGGCGCTTTCAGGATAGCGCTGATTTTGAGGCATATCGCGGCGCATCAGCAGACACCCGAAGAGGCGGTTTCATGGCTAATTGACAGCATTGAATATGATCCTGATGATCGTGAAACTTATCTAAAAATTCTCCATTATTATGAACGGCAGGAGCAGGAAGCCGATGTCTATAAGGAATGGCTGGACAAAAGCATCAAGAAGTTTCCAGGCGATGTTGAGATGTTAGGGCTGGCGATCAAAGCCTCGACACGCAACAAAGCGTTTAAAAAAGCGACGCAATATGCGCAGGCCTTATTAAAAATCGATCCGGTCAACACCTTTGCCAAACAGGTTCTATTTACTAGCCACTTGGCTCATGCGCGCAAATTAATCAAAAGTAAAAAGTTTCATCTGGTAGAAAAGGAAATTGAACAGGCGGAACAGGTAACTATCGGCAGACGTTACCAGACACTTGCACAGTTGATGCGCGGTTTTTTTGTGTTTGCTGCGGAGGATAAAAAACAGGGTGCTCAGTTGATTGCAGAAGCTGTGCAAAAATTGCATGACGGGCTTGTTTGCGCCTATTTTTGCGCCACCTTGGAAGCCTTGTTATTGGATTTGCAGAGCGCTCCGATACTAAAAGGATTGCCGCCGCTGGAAAAAGATTATTTGCTGTCCCAGCAGGAAATGACTAGGCTTATTCAACTGATCCTCCAATATGTTGATGATAACATAAGCCAGACGCTGCTGCATAAGGCCCTGGAAAAGGTCAAAGCCGTTATCAAACAATCCATCAAAGACCAAGGCTATGGCGAAGAGCTGTTATTGTCGCTAAGCCAATGTCTCGAACGTATCCAGCATTTTGAACTGCTGCGGGCTTGCGTCAAGATTGCCCAGCCATTGTGGACTAAACCGATCTGGATGTACTATCGGGTATATGCAGAAGTTAACGGCAACGCCGGCAAATGCTCTTATATGAATTTCTTGCAATTACGAGACGGCCTGGACAATGCCCAACAGGAAAAAGACCAGCGGGCTGTTGCTCTGATCGGCAAATTTCTCGATCAATATCATGAAACGCACAAGCCAGCCGGTTTCAATATTTTCGATTCATTATTCGGAGGTATCGATGATGACGAAGACGATGACCCAATAGACGAGCTGTTTGGTCATCTGCCTGAAGATTTATTCGATCAACTCGAAAGGAAAACGGTTGAGATTACAAAAAAAACCTCACCGGAGCGGATGCTTAAGTTACTCGCCGCTGACTATTTTTCAAACAATGTGAATAAGATGTTCGACCTGATCAATGATGATCCTGAAGCATTTTTTGCCTTTTTAATGCTGAAAGCCGCTGATGATTCGGGTATTGATATTGGCGTAACGGCTGAAATGATTGTTAAATGTTTTAAGGGTCAAAACGCTTCTTCAAAACCAAAACCATTTCCGTTTTTTTAACAAAAGCACGCACTTATGAAAACACCTTACGAAATATTAGAGGTGGCGGAACTTGCCACGGATAATGAGATCAAGCAGGCTTATTTGCAGAAGGTCAAGCTCAACCCGCCTGACCGCGATAATGAAAAATTTCAACAAATACACAGTGCTTACGAGGCCATTAAAAATGTCACAAGCCGTGAAAAATATGCGCTGTTTAATTACCCGGAAGCCGATTTTGATGCCCTGCTTGATCAGGCATTCAGCGCCGTACAGCCGTCAATAATCAGTGCTGACTATTTCGATAAATTATTGCTCGCCAGTATTGACGACAAAACTTTACTGACCGGCAACCATGAAAAGACAACCGCATGAATGACACACACAAAAACCGCTTGCTGGAAGAATTCCAGACTTATCTGGAGCAAACCGATCAGGCTCATGTGCTCAGCGCCGAACAGCCTGACTTGACTACCTTGCTCAGCGAAATGGCTGGCTTAAGAAGTGAAGTTAAAGCTGAATCAAGGCACTTCAAAACTACGCTGGACACGCTCAGTGACGCCCTGGCGGCGCTGCAGACTGATAACAAGGCGCTGGCCGGCGAACTTGCCATTCACAACGAACGCTTGCAGCAAATGCGCAGCGAAACCCTGCGTATAGTGCTTCTTGAAATTGTCGATATTTATGATCGGCTCACCGTGGGTTTTGGGGTTTTACAAAACTATCGTCCGGTTTCATCTTTGTTCAACCATTCTAAAAAACAGGATGTACGCTTTATAAAATCCTTTAAAAAAGGCCAGTCCATGACCCTTAAACGCTTTGAACAACTGTTGCAGCGTTACAATGTCTACGCCATAGACAGCATTGGCAGGCTGCTTGATCCTCGCACGATGAGTGCAGTTGAAATCGCTCATGATCCAAAACTTGCAAACGGTATTGTCATCGAGGAGCTGCGCAAAGGTTTCCTTTTTGAAGAAAATGTCCTGCGCCTTGCAGAAGTCAAAGTCAATAAACTCTAACACTTATTAAATAGCTTATGAACGAAATAATTATCGGAATTGATTTGGGAACGACTAACTCGGAAGTTGCCATTATTGAAAATGGTCAAGTGTTGGTCATTGCTGACAACAACAGGAAAATCCTGCCGTCCTTTGTAGGTATTGATGATCAGGGTGATATTCTGGTTGGCGAATCCGCCAGAAACCAGTATCTGGTTTACCCGGAACGAACGGTTAAATCCATCAAGCGTTTGATGGGGCAGGACACCCAGGTGAATTTGGCTGGTCATGCCTACGCGCCACAGGAAATTTCCGCCATTATTCTGAAACGGCTTAAAGCCATTGCGGAACAATACCTGGACCAACCGGTTGCTAAAGCCGTCATTACCGTGCCTGCCTATTTTTCTGACGCACAGCGTCAGGCCACGCGCGAAGCCGGAGAAATTGCAGGGCTGGAAGTCGTACGTATGATTAATGAACCCACCGCCGCTGCGCTGGCTTATGGCGGCAATCAGGTTGAACAAAAACGCATGCTGGTCTATGACCTGGGCGGCGGCACGTTTGACGTTTCAGTCGTGAATATCGAAGCCGGCGTTGTCGAAGTGCTGTCCAGTCATGGCGACAACCAATTGGGCGGCGATGATTTCGATCAACAGATCATTGAACATATACTCGATCATCTCCAGGAAACACAGGGTATTGATCTGCGCCAGCACAGCAAGGCGCTGGCGCGTATCACGCGTGCCGCTGAAAATGCAAAATTCGTGCTTTCCGATGAGCCTTATGCAAGGATTGAAGAAGAATACCTGCTGGAGCATGAAGGGGCGGCTATTCATTTATCGCTAGAGCTGTCTCGTAGCGATTACGAGGAAATGATCGAGGATTATATCAACGCCACCATTGATGCCGTGCATATCGCGATGAAAGGCGCGAAATTGACTCCTGCCGACATTGATGAAATCCTTTTGGTGGGCGGCTCGACGCGCACGCCGTGTATTCGTGAACGACTCTATAATGAATTCGGATTTGAACCGCACAGCGAAGTCGATCCTGATTTATGTGTCGCCATGGGCGCTGCGATTCAGGCCGCAATGATTGGCGGACAAGAGGTAAACGCCGTATTGGTCGATGTCACGCCCTATACTTACGGCACCAGCGCGATAGGTTTTTTGAATGACGACTATTATCCATTCACCTTTGTCCCTATTATTCACAAAAATACCGCACTTCCGAACCGTAAAACCGAAGCCTTCGTAACCAATCATGATGGCCAGGAAGTCGTTAATGTAACTGTCTATCAGGGTGAAGATCCTGACGCATTGAACAATATTAAAATTGGCGAATTTCTCGTTGAAGGTTTGCAAGATGTCGAGGCCGGCAACGTTATCACGCTGACACTGGCTCTTGATCTTAACGGTATGCTGCATGTTTCCGCGCAGGAAAAAGCGACCGGACTGGAAAAGTCCATCACTATCAAAAACGCTCTTTCCCGTTTTGAACAAGGCGCGCTGGATACTGCCAGGGGCCGCATTAATAAACTGTTCGGGCAGGTTGAAGAAGTCAGTGCCGTTGATATAATTGATGCACCGGAAATCGTCGAGGCGCGCAAGCTGATCGCCAAAGCCGAAGCTTTATTTGACAAAACTTCCAATGAAGACAAAGAGGACATGATTGATCTCATCGAAGACATTAACAGCTGTATCGAAGGCGGACTCGATGACAAATTACAGGAGTATGTAGCAAAATTAGCCGATATTGTCTATTATCTGGAATCCTGATGGAACGCTGCCCTTGCTGCAATGCGCGATTGACGGGGTCACAATTCTGTCCACGTTGTCAGGCTGATCTGGGCAGTGTTCTCGGCAGCGAACAGCTGGCAAGGTATTGGTTAAGCAATGCCTTGCAGTATTGGCTTGCGTGTAATCCGCAGATGGCTATTCTGGCTTTAGCCAAATCCATCAGCCTCAAACACTCACCCTTGGCGCTGGTTTTTCGTGATTTTATGATCCGCCAGCAATGTCCAAACGTGTTGGACTTATTGGAGAAAAAGGAATTTGCAGAAGCAAAAGAGTTGCTCACATATTTGCGCGCTTTAAATCCCCATAATAAATTTTTAAGACAGCTGTACGACTTTACCAGGTATTTGTCGGTAAAAGATATCATCGGATACTGCCCTGGATCGGAGCATGGTTAGACATAAATAAGGTCTGGAGTACGTTTTTTTATCTTTACGCCCCTGCTGACTATTGTGTAATATCCGGTTTAGGTTTTGACAATCGGAGTGAAATCGAGTGGTCAAACCGATATACCGAGGAGGGTCAGGATCACCATGCGCAATCGTTTGACACCCAGCTACTACCTTGCCCTGCTATTCGCGGGCGTGTTGGCCTCGGCTGCCAGCTGCCGGAGCGGCGGAGATAAAGAACTGCCGACACTGTCCTGGTACGTCTTCGACGAGCCCTCGGGGGCATTTCGCGAGGCTGCCGAGCGCTGCTCGCAAATGTCAGCGGGGCGCTACACCATTGCCCTCAAACCACTTCCCACCGACGCCGATC
>JAGXGJ010000090.1 GCA_024636875.1 Methylococcaceae bacterium
CACTTTAAGACGCTATGGATTATATGTGCCATCGGAACTCTCGACAGCATAGCTGCCGGATTCAACCGCCGTTGCGGAAAACCGCATTACCGGTGGTGTGGGAGGGGGAACGGGCGCAATCCCGTTTCCTCGACCCGATCGATGCAGGCGAGGTAAAAACAATGATAGTTAAACAACAGCTTATTGCTGAAATAGAATCAATTGATAATCCGGCAACATTGTCGCAACTCTTTGAAATATAACAACTGGTTAAGCAAAATATACAAAATCAGCCTAAACAAAAAAATACTGTCATGCAATTTGCAGGTTGTCTTGATGATGAAGATGCCGAAGCCATGCGAACAACAATTGATAATGAATTCAATAAAATTGAAGGTGAACGGTGAAAGAGAAAATAGCTTTCGATACCAATATCGTGATGGATTTTTTTAAAAATAAGAAAAATTTCATTGACCGATTAGATGACTATCAAACTATTTATTTACTGGTAACCTTCACAAATTAACTACGGGAGTAAGATTATGAGCAACGTTCAAGAGCTTGAAATGGCTGTTTCACAACTGTCTGCCAATGAACTCTTGCAATTTTCAGAATGGTTTGAAGAGTTTGTGGCTGATCAGTGGGATAAAAAAATTGAGGCTGATATTTTGGCCGGTCGTTTGGATGCCGCCGGCATGCAAGCAGATGATGAATTTCTCGCTGGCCGCGCAAGTCCATTGTGAACCATTTTGCCACGCCAGAGTTTTGGTTTCACTATCGCCAACTCCCTGATGAAATTCGAGCTTTGGCCGACAAGAATTTTGAATTGCTTCGAACTAATCCACGACATCCTTCCTTGCGCTTGAAAAAGATCGGTATTTTCTGGTCAGCTCGTGTCGGGTTAAGATATCGGTCGTTAGCAAAAGAACGAACGGAAGGTCTTGTATGGTTCTGGATTGGCCCTCATGATCGTTACGATCTGTTAATTGTTTCATGAAGCCAAGCTGGGGTGGGTGGAAAACGCATTTCTGTCCCCCGGTATATATTATCCAATGGTAGGCAATAAATTGCCAGCCCAATCTAATTTAAAAAACCATGACTCAACGCACAGCCGAAGTCGAGCGCAATACGCTCGAAACCCAAATTAAAATTAAAATCAATCTGGATGGAACGGGTAAAGCCGCGTTTGTAACGGGCGTGCCTTTTCTGGATCACATGCTCGATCAAATCGCCCGGCACGGGCTGATAGACATGGACATTGAAGCGCACGGCGATTTGCATATCGACGCCCATCATACCGTGGAAGATATCGGTATTACTTTAGGTCAGGCGTTTGCCAAAGCCATCGGTGATAAAAAAGGCATTTATCGCTATGGTCATTCCTACATCCCTTTGGATGAAGCTTTGTCCAGAGTCGTCATTGATTTTTCCGGCCGTCCTGGTTTGTTCTATGACGTTAAATATCCGAAAGCCATGATAGGCAGTTTTGATGTGGATTTGTTCAGGGAGTTTTTTCAAGGCTTTGTCAATCATGCCGGCGTTACCTTGCATATCGATAACTTGAAAGGCGCTAATGCTCATCATGTCGCGGAAACCATTTTCAAAGCCTTAGGGAGAGCCATACGAATGGCGATTACCGCAGATACCAGAATGGCGGGTATAATGCCGTCAACCAAAGGTAGTCTTTAGCCTTGAATCTTAAATTTTGAAAAAGTCTTATGTCTTCTGTTGCTGTTATTGATTACGGAATGGGTAATTTGCATTCAATTGCAAAAGCCTTGCAACACGCTGCCCCTGATGTGGATGTGCAAATCGTTTCCGATGCAGATGCTATTTTGCAGGCCGATCGCGTGGTTTTCCCCGGCGTCGGGGCGATACGCGATTGTATGCAGGCGCTCAATCAATCGGGTTTATCGGCTGTTATTCAAAACGTGGCTAAAACGAAACCGCTTCTGGGTATTTGTCTGGGGATGCAGGCATTATTGACGGACAGCGAAGAAAACGGCATCACCCAAGGCTTGGGTATTGTTTCCGGGCATGTCGTGCATTTTCAAGATGCGTTAACAGATAGCCATGGCAATAACCTGAAAATTCCACACATGGGCTGGAATCAAGTGCATCAAAGGCCACATCTGTTGTGGGAAAAGATTCCGCAAGACAGTCGTTTTTATTTTGTGCATAGTTATTATGCAGTACCCGATGACTTATCTGTGGTAGCGGCGACCACGGAATATCCCGATGCTTTTGCCTGCGCTTTGGCTCAGGAAAATGTTTTTGCAGTACAATTTCACCCGGAAAAAAGTCAGGCAGTCGGTTTACAACTGCTAAACAACTTTTTGCGTTGGGATGGTTAAGGCGATATTCTTCGTAGAAAATTGCCTGAGTTTAAATCTATATTAAGCTGTTCAGGATTCAGTATTTATGTTGTTAATACCCGCTATCGATTTAAAAGAAGGCAAATGTGTGCGTTTACGCCAGGGACGTATGGACGATGACACGGTTTTTTCTGATGATCCCGTGGCTGTTGCCGGTAAATGGGTTGCCGCCGGTGCGAAAAGAATTCATTTGGTCGATTTGGATGGCGCGTTTGCCGGCAAACCGGTCAATGCCAATATTATCAAAGCCATCGTCGCCGCTTTCCCTGATGTTCCTGTGCAGATAGGTGGCGGTATTCGTGATGAAGAGACTATTCAGGCTTATCTGGATGCGGGTGTGGAATACGTTATTATTGGCACCAAGGCAGTGAACGAACCACATTTTGTCAGTAACATGGCTTTGGAATATCCCCGGCATATCATTGTCGGTCTGGATGCAAAAAACGGAAAGGTGGCGATTGATGGTTGGTCGAAGCTGTCCAAGCATGATGTGATCGATCTGGCGCAACATTTTGAAGCAGACGGTGTGGAGGCAATTATTTACACCGATATATCCCGGGATGGCATGATGCAGGGGGTTAATGTAGAAGCGACTGCACGACTGGCGCGGGCGATTACAATTCCGGTCATTGCCTCGGGAGGCATTACCAGTATCGACGATATCAAAGCCTTGGGCGCTGTGGCCCATGAAGGCATTATCGGCGCAATTACCGGTCGCGCAATTTATGAAGGCACGCTGGATTTTGCCGAGGCTGAAATATTGGCACAATCGTATTGTATATTATGAGCTTGGCCAAACGTATAATTCCCTGTCTGGATGTCGATAATGGCCGCGTTGTTAAAGGCGTTAAATTTGTTGATATTCGTGATGCCGGTGACCCTGTAGAAGTCGCCAGGCGTTATGACGGTGAAGGTGCTGACGAAATTACTTTTTTGGACATTACCGCCACCCATGATAACCGTGACACCATTGTTCATGTCGTTGAGCAAGTGGCCAGTGAAGTATTTATCCCGTTGACGGTCGGCGGCGGTATCCGGACTTTGGAGGATATTCGCCGTATGCTCAATGCTGGGGCGGATAAAGTCGGCATTAACAGCGCAGCGGTGTTTAACCCGGATTTTGTCCGTGAAGCGGCGCAGCGATTTGGCTCGCAATGTATTGTGGTGGCCATCGATGCTAAAAAAGTCAATCAACCGGGCGAAACCAGTCGCTGGGAAATTTTTACTCACGGCGGGCGTAAAGCGACAGGCATAGAGGCCATTGGATGGGCAAAAAGAATGGTCGATTACGGTGCCGGAGAAATTCTGTTAACCAGCATGGACAGAGACGGCACGCGAGAAGGGTTTGATTTACCCCTTACCCGCGCTATCAGTGAGGCCGTGACGGTGCCTGTTATTGCCTCAGGTGGCGTTGGTAATCTGGATCATTTGGCTGATGGCGTGATTGAAGGTAAAGCGGATGCCGTGTTAGCGGCCAGTATTTTTCACTTTGCCGAATACACAATACAACAAGCCAAAGAACATATGGCATCACGCGGCATAGAGATGCGCTTATGAACGTTGCTTGGCTGGATGAGATACGCTGGACTGAAGACGGCCTGGTGCCTGTTATCGCGCAACAGGCTGACACCGGAAAAGTACTTATGTTTGCCTGGATGAATCGTGAATCATTAGGTTTAACAGTCGCAGAAGGTTATGCCGTTTACTGGTCCAGATCGCGCGGGAAATTATGGCGCAAAGGTGAAGAGTCCGGGCACCGGCAGAAAGTCACCGGTTTGTTTCTGGATTGTGATGAGGATGTGATCCTGCTTAACATTGAACAAAAAGGCGGTATTGCCTGTCATACCGGGCGTGAAAGCTGTTTTTACCGGCGTCTGATTGATGGGCAATGGCAGGCCGTAGAACCGGTGTTGAAAGATCCTAAAGCAATTTATAGCAAAATCGATGAATTCTCGGATAATTTACCAGGATAATGCAGTTTGAAATTATTGGTGAAATTAAGGAAATAGAGGCGTTTGCTTCCGGTAATGGAATTCGTGAGATTGATAGATTAAGAAAAACTTACGGTAATGGCCGATGGCGTAAATGTAAGGGTGTCGCAAGGATCAAACTGAATGATGAAAATCAGCTTTGTTTAGTTGAATTACATTGATACGGAGCCTCTGGCATTGGTCGACGAGAATTCAAAATTAAATACTACTTGGATTAAACAAATGAATTCGAATACAAAGAGTGCTGGACATTATTTTGTCGTTTGTATTGATAACTCCGATTACCCGGTTGCACTGGAAAAACGAAAAATCTATGAGTTAATATCCGATGCTAGCGCTGAAAAACATAATCAAGTCAGAGTAATAGATGAATCAGGTGAAGACTACCTCTACCCGGCAAGCTGTTTTGTAACAATTAACCTGACTAAAGCAGTAGAAAATGCAATTCTTAGAGTGGCATAGATGAGTGACGTATTACAACAATTAGCCCGAATTCTGGAACAGCGTAAACTGGAGTCAGCTGACAAGTCTTACGTAGCCAGTCTTTATGAAAAAGGACTGGATGCTATTCTTAAAAAAATCGGTGAAGAAGCGACAGAAACAGTCATTGCAGCCAAGGATGGCGATAAAAAACAAATTATTTATGAAACCGCTGATTTGTGGTTTCATTGTATGGTATTGCTCGCACACCAGGGCTTAGGGCCGGATGATGTGTTGCAAGAACTGCAACGCCGTTTTGGCTTGTCTGGTCTGGATGAAAAAGCACAGCGTAGCAAACAATACGAATAGATCACTGGAGTAAGAAATGGGCATCAGCGTTACACAATTGTTAATTGTATTAGTTATCGTGATTGTGCTTTTTGGCACAAAAAAACTGCGTAATGTAGGCGCGGATTTGGGTGGAGCCATCAAAAGTTTTCGTGCCGCCGTTAAAGACGGTGAAGAAGAAAAAAAAACCGATGAAAATGAAGGTGAAACTATCGAAGGCGAAGTAACTTCCAAGAAAAACGAAAAAGTCTGATATGTTTGATATAGGATTTTCCGAGCTTATTATGTTGGGCTTGGTCAGTTTATTGGTAATAGGTCCTGAGCGATTACCTAAAGTGGCTCGAATTGCCGGGTTTTGGATAGGTAAGGCACGTAATATGGTGGCTTCCGTCAAAGCAGAAATTAAACAGGAACTACACGCCGAAGAGATTCGCCAAATAATGAAAGAGCAGGCGGATCTCGAAGAATTTCATGCCGCGCTCAATGAAACAACCGATGCCGCAAATTCTATTAAAACGACGCTTGAAGCGCTGCCGGAAGAGGCTCGAGTAGACGCTAAACCGCCACCACATGAGCCAAAATAAAAGCGAAGAGGCTGAGCAGCCTTTTATCAGCCATCTGATTGAATTGCGTAATCGCCTGTTGAAGGTGATTTTATGCGTGTTGGCGGTGTTTTTGGGGCTGGCAGCTTATGCCAATCAAATCTACAGTTTCCTGGCCGGGCCATTAATGAAACACATGCCGAAAAATAGCACGATGATTGCTATTGATGTGGCATCACCCTTTTTTACGCCCTTCAAGCTGGCGCTGGTCGTCGCTGTTTTTATTTCCGTCCCCGTCATTCTTTATCAGTTTTGGGCGTTCGTAGCGCCCGGTCTGTACAAGCGCGAACGGCGGATGATTTTGCCGCTACTGGTTGCCAGTACACTATTGTTTTACCTGGGTGTGGCCTTTGCTTACTTTGTGGTTTTCCCGCTGGTATTCGGCTTTCTGACGGCTGCCGCACCTGCTGGTGTCGCGGTTATGACGGATATTACCAAGTATCTGGATTTTGTCTTAACGCTATTTTTTGCCTTTGGTGTTTGCTTTGAGGTACCGATATTTACCATTGTGTTGGTCTGGACAGGATTGGTAACTCCGGCTGCCCTGGCTGAAGCGCGTCCTTATGTGATAGTTGCGGCATTTATTATCGGCATGCTGCTGACGCCGCCTGATGCTATTTCGCAAACCCTGTTGGCACTACCCATGTGGATGTTGTTTGAACTGGGGCTATTATGTTCTCGCCTATTTGTGCGCAAGGCTGATGCTGCTGAGATGGAAGCCAGTCTGAATATAATTCACAAACAGGATGATTAATGACAGGTGCAAGGTTTCAAGCAGGAATGTATTGAAGCTTGAATCTACAAAGCTCCAGCCTGCTTCAGTAAACTGAAGATATTACTTGCCATAAGGCGATAGCCCGCATCATTGGGGTGGATCATATCGGACTTTAAGCTGTTGTCGCCGAGAATGTCAGGCAAAGTGTTGAGATCAATAAGAATTTGCCGGGTTTCTGCAACAGTCTGATAAAAGTCCGCACTATTCAATAACAACAGATTAAGTTTTGGCACGCCAAGCATCACAACTTCTATATGACGTCTATCGGCTTCTGCAATCATTTTGTCGAGGTTGTCGGCAGTTTGTTTGTTAGGGATATGTCTTAACATATCATTGCCGCCGTGTATCAGGATCAATAAGTCAGGGTGATATTGATCGAGTAGTGCAGGCAGTCGCTTAAGGCCGTCGCTGCTGATTTCACCGGGAATACCCTCATTGATAACTTCTCGTGCAGTCAGTCCGGCGAGAATACGAGGATAATCATGTTCTGCAGAAGCACCTGTCCCGTAGGTCAGGCTGTCGCCAAAAGCCAGAATCACCGCGTCATCAGGTAATTTTGTCAAGGTTTTTGAAGGTTCGCTACAGGCTGTTAGTAACAGAAAAATCGCAAGTAATAAAGGCTTTTTCATAAGGCAGGATGCAGTTGCTGAGGGACACTGTAAGTGTAGACTGATAGAATAAATCGTCAAAATGCTATGCTTGCTAGTATCGGCCTGTGCAGCACTGTGTTCTATAACAATTAGGCTGTCAATGCTATTCATAAATTCAAACTGCTAATAAATCACCATGACTAAAGAATACGGTGCTGCACCAGCCTTTACATAACACACCAGAATGACATATCATGCAAAAAATATATTAATTACCGGGGCCGCTAAACGTATAGGCGCGGCTTGCGCGCGCTTGCTGCATAGTGAAGGGTGTAATGTTTTATTGCATTATCGATCGTCACAGGAAGCTGCATTGCAGCTTTGTGATGAACTTAATGATGTACGTCCTGATTCTGTAAAAATAATGCGCGCCGATTTGCTTGACAGGGCTGAGTTGGAAGCGCTTGCCAGAACCGCCGGAATGGCATGGGGCGGCATTGATGTGTTGGTGAATAATGCGTCTTCTTTTTATCCAACGGCGTTGGCTGGTGTCACCGAACAGCAGTGGGATGAGTTACTGGGCAGTAATCTGAAAGCTCCTTTTTTTCTCACAAAATTATTGGCGGAAACGTTAACTAAAAATAACGGCTGTATTGTTAATATTGTCGATATTTATGCTGAGCGCGGTTTGCCGGGTTATCCTGTGTACAGTATCGCCAAAGCCGGACTAGTCGCTATGACCAGGATTTTGGCCAAGGAGTTGGGGCCTGCCGTCAGAGTGAATGGAGTAGCTCCCGGCGCTATTCTTTGGCCGGATAATGATTTATCTGAGCAGGACAAACGGGAGCTTCTGCAGCGAGTCGCCTTACAGCGCAGCGGGGATCCGCTCGATATTGCCAAGGCGGTTTTATTTCTGATTAAGGATGCTGATTACGTTACCGGGCAGATAATTACAGTTGACGGCGGACGTAGTTTATTTTATTAATGCATTGACATAATTTATCGCATCCTTAACTCGGTTTAACGAGTCCAGTCCGGCGTAATACGTTTTTGTTTGAGATCAGTCTTGTCGAATCTTTCCCAGAGTTCGGCATAGCTTAAGTAGTTGACGGGGTGTTGGAGGGTGGGCGCAATTTCCGCTAAAGGCTCCAGTACAAAAGCATAGCGTTCAATTTCATCGCGTGGTATCCGCAGGCGGCCTTCATTGACAATGAGGTCGCCATACAGAATCAAATCCAGATCGAGGGTTCGGGCCGAAAATTTTTGACAGTCGCGGGTGCGGCCGTTATCCAGCTCTATTTGCCGAAGCTTTTTGGCAACCTCTTTCACGTCCAGTTCAGAGTCAAAGGCAACAACAAGATTGTAAAAAGGATCACCTGAGAAACCGACGGGTTCTGACTCATAAATGCTTGAAACAGTCAGCTTGCCAAAGTGATGTTCAAGCGCATGCAGGCTGGCAAGGATATTTTTATCCCTGTCGATGTTGCTGCCTATGCTGATGTAGCCCCTGGGCATGTCTTATCTCTCGCCTCGTTCAATAATAATACCGACATCACTGGCGCCACGTATAGCGCCTTTCTTATTCAGGCTTATTTTTACCCAGGGTACCTCAAATTCATTAAGGATAATGTTCGCTATTTCGGTAATTAATTTTTCAACCAGAAAAAACTGGCTGGACTCAACAAATCCTATAATGCGTTTGGAAACGGTTTTGTAGTCAAGCGTGAATTGAATGTCATCGGTCTCAGCGGCTTTTTGTATGTCAAAGGCCATTTCAATATCAAGAACAACTGTTTGTTTGGTTTCCCTCTCCCAATCATAGATGCCGATGATCGTTTCAATTTCAAGTCCGCCTAAAAAGATGATGTCCATGGTTATTTTCCGGTTATGATACACGCATTTTTTAAAATGCTAAGTATCAGGGAAATACGCCTGGCTTACAAGTTCTGTGTGAGGAAAAGATAAACAATGATTGAATGGTTGTTCGTTCCAGTTGCCTATTTAATAGGTTCAATTTCCAGTGCAATTATTATTTGCCACTTGATGGGCTTACCGGATCCCCGCGAACAAGGTTCAGGTAATCCGGGGGCAACCAATGTCATGCGTATCGGCGGTAAAAAGGCGGCTGCCATTACCTTGCTGGGTGATCTGCTCAAAGGGTTGTTCCCTGTTTACAGTGCAAATTTATTGGGTGTGTCCGGTGAATTATTGGCGATTACCGGTCTGGCTGCGTTTATGGGGCATCTATATCCGGTCTTTTTTAAATTTGAAGGCGGTAAAGGTGTTGCGACATCGATTGGTGTTTTACTGGGATTTTCCTGGTTGCTTGGTTTTGCTTTTATTGGAACCTGGATTCTGATGTACAAGATCGGCAAAATTTCCTCTTTATCCGCATTGTGCGCCTCGATTTTATCTCCGGTCTATGCCTGGTTTATCGTCGGCGATGCCTCTATGGTTACAGCTTCCGTGATCATGATGGTCTTGTTGCTATGGCGCCATAAAAGCAATATTCAACGGCTGTTGGCCGGAGAGGAGTAAAAGCAGGTGAAAGGTGAAAAAGAATTTACTTGTTTGGGCACCCTTCATTTTCCAATTAACAGTTTAACAAAATTCCCCCAGGTGTTGTGATATGCATTTAGAGCAATCACATATAAGGAGAAGATCATTAAATTTACCCGCCGCCCCGATCTCGATACTCAAGCCCGTATAAAACTCGTCGTGCAAGCATTAGCTTGCCAGGGTATTTATGGGGC
>JAGXGJ010000013.1 GCA_024636875.1 Methylococcaceae bacterium
GCTCTTACAGATAATTTCTCAAAGCCAACCGTAACCATTTTTTAGGCTGGATTTAAAAAAATATCAGGGAAACCTGAGGGGTCGTTGTGCCTTATGTTTGAACTGTTCACTACTTTTACCCCAAAATGAAGGGCGCCGTATAGGAGCCAAAGTTGGTAAAGCGACCTTTGTAATACCCTCTCCCAAAGGGAGAGGGGACTTTGTGTCGCTTTACCAACGTCGGACTCTATATATCACATCAAAAACCCCCAACCTTTAAGCTGACTAAAGAGGTCAGGCCCAATGCCGTTAAGTTAATGTGGTAAACTCCCTCTCCTTGCGGGAGAGGGGATGAGTATGTAGTGTGCACATTGCTTAGTTTTTAGCGGGCGATTCGGTATCTCCGCCATAACTTGACTGGTAATAATAGCTGCTGTAATAGCCGCCGTAGTTTTTGCTTTTTTCCAGATCCAGTTGATTTAAAATAATCCCGGCTAATGGCGCGCCAAAACGTTGCAGGTGTTTTAGGCCTTCCTTGACAATCTCCACCGGTGTTTGATCGGCTTTCACTATGTAAACCACGGCTCGCACGTGCTGGGCCAGCACATTGGCGTCGCTGACACTGTGGATCGGCGGTGAATCGATTAACACTACGCTGTAACGGCTTTCCAGTTCATCAAGCAATTTGGCGAAGGCCTGAGATGACAGAAGCTCCAAAGGATTGGGCGGCATAAGTCCTGCGGGTAACAAGTCGATATTGGCCCCAACGGAGTGAATACAGTCCTTCAGCTCGGCTGATCTTGACAGAACATGCGCCAAGCCCAGACTGCCTTCCGGCACCATGTTAAGACGTTTCAACAAAGTAGGGCGGCGCATATCCGCATCTATCAGCAATACCTTGCCGGCATCCATTTGCGCCAGGGAAAAGGCCAGGTTGATTGCCATGGTACTTTTACCTTCACCGGTCACTGATGATGTTATCAGCCAGGTATTGTGGGGACTGTCTAATGCGGATAGCACCAATCCCGTGCGCACGGTGCGAATTGCTTCGGCAAACGGGGACTTGGGATGGACCAGTGTCATCTTGCCGACATCACTGATGAGGCCATCGTCTGCTTTTTTCAATTTGTAGTAAGGGATTATTCCCAATAAAGTCTCGCCAAGTTTGATTTCAACATCTTCCGGAGACTTTAGTGTGGAATCGAGATAATACAAAAACAACGCCAGCATGACTCCAGCCATCAACGCCGCGACAAACGCAGAAAGAATGATGAGTTTTTTACGGGGTTTTATTGGCTCCAGCGGGTGGTTCGCGCGATCGACAAAGCTGATATTGCTTTCCTTCATGGAAGCGGCTTCAGAGGCTTCCTTGTAGCGTTTAAAGAACATTTCATAGAGGTTGCGGTTGGATTCAACCTCTCGTTGCAGTTGTCTCAATTGTGTTTGTTTATTGCCTATATCCTGCACTTGCGCCTTGTTGGTTTTCACACTCCGGGCAATCGCCCGTTCGTTAGCCAGAGCAATTTCATAGTGGCTTTTTATACCGCTAACGGTGCTGGCTATTTGTTTTTTTAGCTGGCTTTCTACGGTATCCAGTTCCGAACGGGCCGCAATTAATGCCGGGTATTCGCTGCCATAGCGTTGTGACAGCTCTGTAAGTTTACGTCTTAACTCGGATTCTTTTTCTACCAACCCTGCGACAATCGGGTCAGCAAACACTTCCGGAATCACCTCTATGTTTTTATAAAGCGAGCCGCCAATGTTCCTGACTTTGTTATACAGACTTTCCGCTTCCATCCGTGCTTTGCGGGCTTCCGCCAGGCGTTCGGCATTGCCTTCAATTTCGCCCTTGGCCAGTGTCATTACGCCTTCCAGGTCGACCAAATGCTCTTTGCGCAGGTATTCCTGCAATTGATTTTCTGAAATGATCAACGTTTCTTTAAGTGACTTCAAACGCTCGGAGAGCCAATCGGCTGCCTTGCGGGTTTCATCCATTCGACCGGATAAGGTGGAGTCGATAAACGTGTCTCCTAAGGTATTGACAATTTCACGGGCTAATTCCGGATCTTCAGCTTCAAAGCCGATATCAACCAATTGGGTAAACTTGCGGGGCTTTACGCTGAGCCTTCCCAGAAAATCGCCGAGCAAATGTTCCCGCTGGGTGTAATCAATCGTGCTGCCCGTGTCATTTTCTTCTTGAGAATTATCGAAAACGGCCGGCAGCCAGGCCAGCCATTCTTCCCATATTCCGGGTTTTTCCTCGACCTCGGTCTGGTCTACAAACTCCTGATTTTCTGCAAGTTTAAGTTTGTCGATGACTTTTTGAGCCAAATCACGGGATTTGAGTATTTCGTTTTGAGTTTCAAAATACTGTTCATTGGCCGATTGGACATCATAAACATCGCCCATCATCAGCACTTTGGATTGTTGCGAGTCAATCATCAAGGTAGCGGTGGATTGATAGACCGGAGGCATGTCGAACACGATCAAGGCGGCCAGTAATGCAGCCATTGTTGCCAAACCCAGAATACTCCACAAATGGCGTTTGACGATATGCCAGTAAACTTTTAAATCGATTTCCTGTTCCTGTTCATCGATCAGGTCAAAGGCGTTTTGCTGCATGCTTGTGACTGGCATCAGCATTTCGTGCGTTCTATTGTTTGCCTTCATTAGAAAAAGCTCTCTTCTACCATTAAAATATCTCCAGGGTTGACTGGCGTGTTCAGCTTAACCTCCTTGGGTGTTTGTGTGGGATCTTTATCGGCAGTCAGGGTTATGCTGGTTCTCGATGCGCGCTGGGTAAAACCGCCTGCTACGGAAATGGCTTTGTGCACCGTCAAGCCTGGTTCATAGCGATAGGCGCCGGGCTTTTGCACCTCGCCGTTAACATAGTATTCCCGGTATTCCATGATGTTGACACTGACTTTGGGGTCAACCAGATAAGGCCCCTTGAGCTCTGCTACCAGTGCTGCTGACAATTCTCCAATGGTAAGCCCGGCGGCCTTGATTTCGCCCAGCACCGGATGAACAAGCGTGCCGGCATCGCTTAAGCTGGCTTCTAAGCCCATATCCGGTTCGCCATAGACCTGGATTTTTATCTTGTCTCCCGCACCTAAGCGGTATGTGGAAACGCTGTTATTAACAGTCCTGTCCTGATCGGCGGCCTTAAGCCCTGGAACCAGGCTGGCTCCTATAACCAGTACAATTAGCATAAAACGGGGCATTTGGAGCATACGAAAGTCCTGATGGGTGTTTACGGTTTAGTTGTCGCCCGCGCGGGGAGTGGCATTAACATAGAGCATAAAAATATTTTGGGTGCTGTCCGAGAAATTATTAGCATTTTGATAATCCGATCGCAAGTAGTTGACGCCAATATCCAGCCAGGAACGCATCCGGTATTTTACATCGAACTTGAAGGTAATGCCGCTATTAACGTTTCGCCCTGCATTTTGGAACTGCACTTCCTGATAAGCGCCGCTCAATTCCGTGGCGACACGGTTCGGCCAGTCATGTCGCCAGCTGGCATTGTAAACCTGCACTTGGCTTGATGTGCCCCTGCCAATACTGGGTCGAATATTGTTCGATAAGTTAAAACTCAGGATGGAATAAGTTAATGGCAGCCACTGCACTTGGCCATCCCAGGTCAACCCAGAAGAAGACTGCTGCCCGGCGCTGCTAAATTCCTGCTGATAATAGCCTGCACGTAGTGAACCCTTTGTTTTTGCGGATTGATCCCAGGTTACCCCCATTAAATAACGCCGTAATGTGTAATCTTCTGAGGAATCAAGAAAATTATCTTCTAACTGACTGTTACTGCTATTAGGGAAGTGAACAAAAGTGTTCTGAATTTGCGTAGTCAAATAGGTTTTCGGCCTTAGCCGCCAGTAAAAGCCCGGCGTGATATCGAATTCAGTATAATCCCATCCGGCGGTGCGCTCGGGGTGATTGTCATATATTGTTTGATTCCAGCCCAGTTCCAAACCCAGATTACCTGGCGCATCGGTCCGGCCATAGCGATAGTCGATGTTGGCGTTATACTGATGATACTGATCGGGCTCGTTGAGTAACACGACAGTGGGTTGTGTGATACCGGGCTGCGTATCAATATTATCGCCATTATCGCCCTGGAAAAAAATAGTTCCACGCCTGAGATGGCTGTAAATCAGGCTGGAGCTAAAATCAAGCCGATTCCGCCGCGTAAAATCGAAATGCGCAGTTGCGCCAAGGTTGTGGTCGACATAATTGTCCGCCGGACTGTTATGGTATTGCGAACTGAGAAAAGCATAGCGCAGTGCATAGCGGTCGAGTTTGCGCCGTAAAGCCAGTTCGCCGCCCCCCTGTATTTGTGTGATTAACGAAGCCTTGCGGTTTTGATTGTTATAGAAGATATTGTCGTTGTGGCTTTCTGAAACCCTGAGCAATGGGATAAAATCGAAAGGCCCTACCGGCAGCATGCCGGGACTCATGCCTTTGTCCATCGCCCAGAGATTAGCCGTTTGCACAAGGCCAAGCAATGCCAGAAACGTTTTATTTTTCAAATTCACTGCTGGACTTAGGCTTTTTTTTATCGACAGACAAGGCAATCGAAGGAATCGCCAGCATCGCAATAAATAGCATGGCATTGGCCGGAATCTGCAAATTAAAGTCTACGCTGGAATGTATCAACAAGCTCAGCGTGCCCATCAAACCGGCAAAGCCCATGCCGCGCACAAAACTGCTGTGCCGATAACGCAGCGCCTTCAATGCTTGCCACAGGCTGATTGCCACTAACCCTCCCAAACACGAAAAGCCGATATATCCCAGATCGCTCAACAACTCGAGATAATCGTTATGGGCATGATCATAACCGCCATAGTTGTCATTCACATAAGCCGGAAAAGCATACTCAAAAGTTCCTGCGCCACTACCTGTCCAGTTAAAGTCTTCAATCATCGGCAACAGACCTTGATCCACATCATGACGCTCTTCGCTGGCAAAACTGGTTTGTTCCATACGCTGCACAACTTTTTCCAATCCAAACCAGCTGCCCAGTAAAAAAACATCAATGGCAATAATGCTGAAAAGCAGCAGATAAACACCCGGTTTACGAAAAGCACTCGATGCCGAAATTGCGATAAAACCGGTGATTAACAGGCTATTAAAAAACGCAGCATTGCCCATTCGCGAGCGGCTTAAAATCAGGCCGATAACCATGACTATCAGTATCAATCTGAAAATTGCCTTGCCGCTTAAAACCAGATTTAACAACTGGCGCAGTCGACGGCGCCAGCCTTGGCCGATTTGTTGAGTATGCTCCTTGCTTTTACTACGCACCATCAGTAGTCCCATGCCAACGGCTGACGTCATTTCCAGATAACCGGCAAAATGATTACGATTAACAAATGTGCCGGTGGCGTAGCCCAGATAATCTATTTTTTTTACTCCCAGCAAATATTCCATGCCTGACAAGGTCATCAAGCTGCCATATACCGCTTGAAACAATCCGGATACCAGCAGTAAATAACAAAATAGCATCAGGCGTTTTCGGCTATCAATCAGCAGCAATAGTAACATAAACAGGCAAAAGTAAAACCCACTGCGTAGCGCCATTTTTGCAGTAACACTCGCATCAACTGAAATAGCTGCCCGTTCCGGTGCAGCTTGCGGAGCTATTACCGCATAGGTTTGCCGGTATAACTGTGCGGTCGGCGCCGGTAGTTTGTCCAGCCAATCAATAGGGAGCGGTAAGGCCTGAAGCCCTTGCCATGCTACCGCGCAAAGAAAAAATCCGATGCTTGCCCTGCAAAGCGGTGCGGCAATCACAGCTGTAAGAGTAACTCGATCACGCAGGTATTGCAGACACCAAATCGAAACTAGCAAAAAACAAACGGCTGCCAGTATCAACCAGGCCCAGTCAAGGTCACTACCTATCGGCAAAGGCGCCAACACATAGATACTGAACAATCCGGCAAGTGGTAAACGTAGAAGATTTTCCTGTGATTGGGCCATAACATAGAGCTGTTTAGGGGGGAGACGCGGAGCGAATCGGTTTGCTTCTTCGCCAGAAAATACATCCCCCGCCGAAAAAAATCAACCGCTATAGATCATTCATCAGGATGCGCAAAGAATAGTTTGTGCACATTAATCACCGATTCCATCCATTCCGGGTCCTTCGGTTTTGCTTGAGAGAGTCTCGTGGAAGGCTTGAGAGAGTCTAGTGGATGGATCAATTCGCCAAAATTATATGATGCTCGTTTTTTAACCCGTGAAAAGATTATCCATCACTTCATTTTGTTAGTCTAAACAAATAAGAGGCTTTTTATGAAAACGCCAATTGATATACACGCAAGTTAAAGATACAAAATCCCAAAGAACTGGCTGTTCACTTGCTCACGTGTAAGGAAATTTTGATGTTACCCGGGGCTCTGCTGACAATTCAAAACTGGTATTCAGAAGAATATATCAAAATACCAAGGTAAATAGTAACCCGCTGATATAAAGAGCGTTTTTATCAAATGCCAACAGAACCGGGATAATTTTGTTTAAATGCCATCGCTATCTAAAGTTGTTTCTTTATCGGCATGTGGATTACGACGATGAGGGGATTTTTGCTTTCTTGGGCAGTCTTTTCTGGAAGCAACGCAATCTCCGTTAGTTTTGCAAATCTTGCCTTTTACACCAGGTTTGCCTTTTACGCCAGGGCTGAATTCGCATCGTTTGACAAGAAGAAAAGGAGAATCT
This sequence comes from Methylococcaceae bacterium, assembly GCA_024636875.1. GTDB lineage: Bacteria > Pseudomonadota > Gammaproteobacteria > Methylococcales > Methylomonadaceae > JAGXGJ01. The sequence continues at coordinate 6,700 of JAGXGJ010000013.1, forward strand.
GTTAAATCTGGTGAAAGAAAAAGCTTGCTTGCCTCCCCCCTCTCAATATCAACTGTTTTAACGAAAAAAGAATATTTGCCTGTAGAACTGTTTGTTGATGATAATACTGACTCATTTGCCATACCGTGGCCCGTAGCCAATAGTGAAGCAAGAGCCAGCAGCGCGATTTTGATGTTCAAGTGTTTCATTTTTGCTCCCGATTTTCTCTGATTAAAAAACTCTATTTTGCCAGTTCCGCCACCAAAACTGCCAGTTTCTGGCACCCGGCGTTAATGCAACCAACAGAATATCAATGACGACACAAGCCAAACAGCCAGGTTAAGCGACCTGGGTCAACTGTCTCAAAGGCTATGAGCGGTATTTGCACAACAAACAACTTCGAACTCATAGTTCTTCTGCTGATGATGCCACCAGCGACTAGCCAATTACCCGGAATTTAGGCCAAACCTTATCATATATACTGCCGACAAGTCAATAACTATGTCAAAGTCCATGCTGCTAATCTGAGTGGATACCAAAAGCGCTTGCAAGGTGTTGCAAGGAGTTGTCGATAAATATTCAGAATCGCGATAACCTGGCATTTCTACTGATGCTGTATGTGAAGAACATCCACTGTGTCCCAGATAGACTCGATAAAATCGGACTCCATTTCAGGCATACCGTCCAGTATCCATTGAACCAGCGTTTTAGCGATATTGGGATAGGTAATGTGTACGGCATGGGTGTCATGCAGCCAATGTTCAATAATTGAACTATCCATATCAGTCATGGTATGGCCGTAGCCAAGTTGCTGCAAGGCGGCGGCATTGGAAATTTGTTCCATTTGTGCATGAAGCGGTTTAGCGAGAATTTTTTTCCCCAACTGTAAAGCTTCACTGGCCAGCTCAAATCCGGCATTGCTGATAATCCCTGAACAATCATACAAATCTTTCTGAAAGCCATCGCGTGAAAGCGGATTACAGGTAATGTGCTGAAATTTTGACGCAGCTATTTCAGGTGCATAGATATGGAAGTCAAAATTTTCGAATGGCGCTAAAAGTCGAATAACTTCATTTTGATCTTCGAAAGGAAGATACACGATGATCTTGTTTTTGATGACATTTTTTGGCGTTTCGGGCGTATCAATGACAGGCGGCAAGATGGCCTGGCCAAAATGGTGCCAATGCAAGCCGACGCCTCTATCGGCGGGAGCAAAAAATTTCATAACCTGTTCGGCGATTGGATCCGAGCCCTTTCTGGGGATATTATGTCTAAATGCATACTGGTGGCCAATTCCTAAAACGGGTTTTTTCTGTTTTTTTGCCGCCCACGCAGTAACCGGTTCAAAATCGCTGATAACCAGGTCATAGCCGCTTAAGTCCAGAGAGTTGACATCCCTGATGAAGGTAATGGGCTTGGCATCGAGCGCTGTTTTCAGGTAATTGACCTGGCCTTTGTCGGTGTTAAAAGTTAAACCGGTACACAATTGATAGCCGTTAAAAATATCCATATCAAAATATTTATCCGCTGGCCGCCCGGTAAACTGAAAGGTCACTTCAACTCCTGCTGCATAGAGTTCCTTTGCCATGACTCTTGCACGTGTGATATGACCGTTACCGGTTCCTTGTACGCCATAAAAAATCCTCATAGTTGTCCCAGACTAAAGAGCGCCGTACTGATGCCCAGGAGAGCCCCAACCAATATATCGGTTGGAAAGTGTACTCCCAGTATAATGCGGGAGCAGCCGACCAGCGTTGCCCAGCAATACAGCGGAATCATAAGGGGAGGAAAAAAATAGCCGAGCACAGTCGCCATCATGAACGCGGCTGAGGTATGACCGGATGGAAAACTGAATTTATCGGATGGGGTAATAATGCTGTGGAAATTTATTAAGGCCGCTTCAGGCCGATTGCGTTTGAGACTGTTTTTAAGTATAAAATAAACGGGTCTTTCGATTAGAAAGCCCAGCAGAACGGCTTTTAGACAAGGGCTTTCGATGCCTGAGCGCCAATACAACAAGCCTGCAATTACCAAATAGAGTGGTCCGTCGCCCGTTTTTGACAGGTACCGGCCAGACTTGGCCAAGGGGCCGTATATTCTGGCATTGATGAGACAGGTGAACATGAAAACGTCATATTTATGGATGGAATAGAGCAGTTTCATTTTTTTATCCTCTTTTAAAGAGTGGTTCTGCAAAAGTCGACCGCGAGCTATTGCAGGGATGAAAATCATGGATTTTCGGTTTAATAATTATCCTCCGGCATTCCGGACAAAGATTAAAACTCTTCTGTGACAAAGAAATGAACGTTTGTTTAAGGTTTCGTGACAATGCTGCTTTTTATAACTGGTTGAAAGCCAAAAAGTCATTGCCATGAGCGGTATTAGTAAAAATTTGAAATCACTATCAAGTGTGGGCAGTTCCTGCGCATAGGGTTACCTGATTACCCATAACTTTCAGCCAATTCATCAGATTTTCGAGTTACCGTCATACCGGCATGGACTGCCGGTATCCAGAGTACAGGGATGTATTCAGCAACCGAAGTATAGTCCTTTGAGTTTGCATCCGTGCAGCCTGGA
>JAGXGJ010000091.1 GCA_024636875.1 Methylococcaceae bacterium
ACGGGTAGAAAAGTTGTGGAGGGGTTTAAAGAATCAATGCGAATTGTATTTGATAAACATCTGGGGCAATGGAATTATGTTGCCATTCCTGACACGACAATTTCAGAAGTTGCCTAAGTTATTTTGTGCTCGTTCCTTAGGTTTTATTGATATTTGGAAAACACATTCATTTTATCAGTGTGTTATGATTTATCCTGGTATTTGTAACATATAGTTTTGGATGCCTGTTTTTTGAAATGTCTACAGCGAGGGAGCCCCAGCATTTTGTCGCCATGGTTTGTTGACATTTTTATCATTGTGACAGCGACACAAGATAAGTTTATTTAGGTTTGCCTTCGTTGTTCAATGAACTACTGTTTCTTCAATGGCGGCGAATTCAACTCATAAAATAGTACGGGATACAGCCATGGACAGCGGTATCGAGAAACCAAGGATGTGATCGGACATTGGCATCCTTGGTTTCTGGATTCAAACGCAAATCTCTCTAAGAACAGATTTGCATTAGCCCGAAGGGCGTCGAGCTGGATAACCTGACGTGAACCGCTAGAGCGCATAGCGATTCCCTGCTGGAAAGACTTATTGAATATACACAATAAAGTTGATAGGGGTTAAAGGCACTCAATTTTTATGCTTTTCTTTCTGTTTTTTATGGTAAATTCCCGAGTTCTTTTTGATAAATAAGATTCCTTTTGATAAAAAACTTTAGCTTGCCTACTTCTTTATGCTGCGCTTTATTGTGGCTATTGCCATTTTCCGGTTACGCCAACGAATTTACCGCGGAAGTTAGACAAGCCGGGGTAACGCTGCAGGGCGACAGTTATGTGTTGTCGGCAGATATCGTTTATCAGCTCAGTGGCAAGGCAATGGATGCGATGCAAAACGGCGTCCCTTTATTTTGGGATATTCAGGTTAAGGTGAAGCAGCAACGCGATTTTCTCTGGGATAAGACGCTGGTTGATACAGCGATACGTTATCGCCTGCAATATCATGCCTTGTTGAATATGTACCGGGTCAGAAATGAGGGTAACGGTGAAGTTTATAATTTTTCCACGTTGTCCGCAGCATTGGGCCAGATGTCTGCAGTGCGTGATTTTCGTTTGCTAGAGAAGGCTGAGCTTGCCCCTGAAAAACAGTATCTGGGCGCTGTGAAAGTGAGTTTTGATCGTGAAGCGCTGCCATTGCCATTGCGCCCGATCGCTTATATTGACCCGCAATGGTATTTATCCAGTGACTGGACATTATGGCCCCTGAAAAAATAAAACTCCCTGTTAATCTGTCTGTTTTAATCCTGTTCGGCTTGATTCTGGTATCGTTGCAGTTGATGAGTTCTGCAACGCAGGAATCCTCTCAGTTGAATGCGATGTATTCATGGCTGCTGTTAGTCAATGCCTTGGGTTCTGTCGTGATGCTGATATTGGTCGGGGCCAATATCTATACATTGATTCAGCACACAAAAAGACGTGAGGCGGGTTCGCGTTTAACCGCCCGGATGGTGTCGCTGTTTGTAGTATTGGCATTAGCGCCTGCTGTTATTGTGTTTTATTTTTCCATGCAGTTTTTGCATCAGGGTATTGATAGCTGGTTTAATGTGGAAATAGATCGCGCCATGGAGGATGCGCTTGAGCTGAGTCAAGCCTCATTAGATCAACGTATTCGCTGGCATTTAAAGCAAACCCAGCAATTGACACAGAAGCTGGAAGATTCATCTGAAAATCTGGTGACGCTTGAAATAGAAAATTTGCGTGAAATATCGGGAGCCTCGGAGATGACCCTTTTTTCTCGTCAGGGCAGAATCATTGCCTCAAGCAGTATTAATCCGAGTGATATTCTGCCGAGTTTGCCGGATGAGTATATCTGGCTGCAATTGCGGCAAAATGGAGAGTATGTCGCTCTGGCGCCACTGCATGGAGAAGAATTGATGATCCGGATTATTGTGACTGTTAATGCCCAGGAGCGGCGATATTTACAGGCTTTATATCCTGTCCCGGTGAGAATTGCCGATTTGGCCGATTCGGTAGAATTTGCTTTTGTGCGTTATCAGGAAATGAATTATTTAAGAAATTCATTAAAAATGAGTTTTTCTCTGGTACTATCATTAGTTTTATTCATGAGTTTGTTGGCGGCGATATGGGTGGCTTTTATCAGTATCCGTAATATTATTGCGCCGGTGAAGGACCTGGTTAAAGGCACTCAGTCCGTGGCTTCAGGGCATTATGACCAGCTTGTGCCGGTTATTGCGCAGGATGATCTGGGTTTTCTGGTGGAGTCGTTTAATGAAATGACGCGGCGGATTGCCAGAGCCAGTGATGAAACCCGGAAGGCGGGTATTGAAGTTGAAAATCAACGCGCTTACCTGGAAACGATTCTGGCAAATTTAACGGCCGGGGTAATAAGCTTTGATGCAATGTACAAAATTCGTACAGCTAATCAGGCGGCATATAGAATTTTCCATATTCATGTTAATCAGTTTGTAGGAAGAACCCTATTGGAACTTGTTCTTGACTATGCTGAGCTGGCAGAGCCGCTAAAATCAATTCAGCGTTTATTAAGTCAAGCAGATGATATCTGGCAGCAGCGGATTGCCTTTTTAGGCCCCAATGGGCGACAGGAATTGCTGTGCAGGGGAACGCCGCTATTTTCTCAGGAAGGACTGCGCATGGGTGCAGTTGTGGTTTTTGATGATGTGACCGATTTGATACAGGCACAGAAAAATGCAGCCTGGGGAGAGGTGGCGCGAAGATTGGCTCATGAGATCAAGAACCCCTTGACTCCCATTCAGCTATCGGCAGAAAGATTACAACACAAATTGACTGGTAAATTAGATCCGGGTTCCGCTACTATACTGCAACGTTCAACCAAGACAATAGTACAGCAGGTTGAGGCGATGAAACTAATGGTCGATGATTTTTCTGAATACGCCAAACCTTCAAAAAAACAAACTGTAAATATTGATTTGCCTGTATTGGTTCAGGAAGTGTTGGCGCTTTATGCGTTAAAATCAGAGATAAAGTTCAAAGCTGATTATGAGACGGGTTTACTGATGGTTCATGGTGATCCGGTCAGTATCAGACAGGTACTCCATAATCTCATAAAAAACGCGCTGGAAGCGACGGGCTCCAAGGGCTTGCTTGATATAAGTCTGCGCAGGGTGCAGAAAAATCACACCGATTTTATAGAAATAGCGCTCTATGATGATGGGCCAGGCATTAAAGATGAGCAAATCGAGAAAATTTTTGAACCCTATGCGACAACCAAAGCTAAAGGCACAGGCCTGGGATTGGCGATTGTGAAAAAAATTATTGAAGAACATGGCGGTGCAATATGGGTAGACACCGGTCGAAAGGTGGGAGCCGGCTTTATACTTCAGCTCCCTGCGTGCAACATTGAACCTTTATCAAATATATGAATGCAGATACACCGCGTATATTAGTCGTAGATGATGAGCCGGATATTCGCCACCTGGTTTGCGAAATTCTTGAAGATGAAGGGTATCAGGTTGCAATGGCGGAAAACGCAAGCGCTGCCCGGGAATTAAAAAAATCCCAGGAACCCAACCTCATCCTGCTCGATATCTGGATGCCTGATGCCGATGGCATTACCTTATTAAAAGAATGGGTTGCCGAAGATTTTATGCTGTGCCCGGTGGTTATGATGTCAGGGCATGGCTCAGTCGAAGCCGCTGTTGAAGCAACCCGCCTGGGTGCTTATGATTTCCTTGAGAAACCCTTGTCGCTGGCAAAATTATTATTGATTGTTGAAAGGGCCCTGGAAGCGGGCAATCTGCAAACAGAAAATGCCGGCCTCAGAAAGCAATTGGTTGTGGATATTGAACCGGTCGGAAAGAGTGCTACAGTTGCCAGAATCAAGGATCAAATAAAGCGTTTGGCTCAACATGATGCCAAAGTGTTGTTTGTTGGTGAAGCAGGTGCAGGTAAAGAACTGTATGCACGTTATCTGCATAACAACAGTTCACATCGGGACGGTCCTTTTATCGATGTGGCGGTAGGCAGTATATCGCCGGAAAATTCGGCAGTAGAGTTTTTTGGCAAGGAAAGCTCAGGCAAGGTTTATCCCGGCTTGCTGGAACGCGCGCATAAAGGGACATTGTTTTTAAGTGAAATTGGCGGCATGGACAAGGAGACCCAGTTGCGGCTGCTCAGCGCCCTGGAGTCGAGTTCTTTTTTACGCGTTGGCGGCAGCGAGCCGGTACGTGTTGACGTCAAGGTGGTGGCATCAACCCGGATTGTGATGGATGAAGAGATTAAGTCCGGGCGGTTCAGGCAGGATCTGTATTATTTGCTTAATGAGGTTACTCTTGATATCCCGCCGCTTCGTGAGCATAGTGAAGATGTGCCGGGGCTGTTAAGTTTTTATGTTGATTATTTTGTCAATCAGGATAAACTGGCTTTCCGCAAGTTTTCCATGGCGGCGCAAAATTTTTTACGAAATTACAGCTGGCGCGGCAATGTGCGGGAATTAAAAAATCTGGTGCAGCGTCTGATGATCCTGGGTGCTGGCGAAGATATAGAGCTGGATGAAGTAAAGTCGGCGCTGGGGTGGTCGGTAGGCAGTGATGTGATGATTTCGTCATCGGTGCCCGATTTCTTTAATCTGCCGTTAAAAGAGGCGAGGGATCATTTTGAAAAGGCCTATCTGGAATATCATTTCGAGCGTACAGGCGGTAGCGTCGCAAAATTATCGGCCGCTGTGGGTATGGAGAGAACGCATCTTTATCGCAAATTACATTCACTGAATATCAAGTTATAATTCAAGTAAAAGGAACAAGCTGCTTAAATTATGCTTTAGCCTTGTACCATGCCTGTTATGCCTGGATTAAAATAAACATTGAAAAAAATGATATTGTCTAGTAGAATTCCACCTCTTTTATTGAGCCTTTAACAGCAAGACTTAAGTAACGATGAAAACATTTAGTGCAAAGCCAGCAGAAGTTAAGCGCGATTGGTACGTTGTCAATGCAGAAGGCAAGACGCTTGGGCGTTTGGCTTCTGAAATTGCGCGTCGACTTCGCGGTAAACACAAACCAGAATATACACCGCACGTTGATACCGGTGATTACATTATTGTAGTAAATGCAGATAAGATAGGCGTTACAGGCAATAAAGAAAAAGATAAGCTGTATCAGCATCACACAGGCTATATCGGAAATTTAAAAACCGTAAACCTGGGTAAATTAAGAAAAACGTTCCCTGATCGTATCATCAGTACAGCGGTTAAAGGGATGTTACCCAACAATCCACTGGGGCGTGCAATGTTCAAGAAATTGAAGGTTTATGCAGGTCCTGAACACGATCATCAGGCTCAACAGCCTAAAGATTTAGTATTATAAGCAGGTAGGCCATGGCAGCAGCTCAGTATTATGGAACAGGTCGTCGTAAAAGTGCAATAGCGCGCGTTTATGCAACAAAAGGCACTGGAAAAATCACCATAAACACAAAAACTATCGAAGATTATTTTGGACGCAGAACTGACCAGATGGTTTCCTGTCAACCACTACAGTGTGTTGATATGGAAAGCAATTTCGACATTAATGTGATTGTTAAGGGTGGCGGACCTTCCGGTCAGGCGGGCGCTATTCGGCACGGTTTGACGCGGGCATTGATGGAATATGACGAAGCTTTGCGACCAGCTCTAAGAAAAGCCGGTTTTGTTACTCGCGACTCACGCATTGTAGAGCGTAAAAAAGTTGGCTTGCACAAAGCCAGAAAACGTCCACAATACTCAAAACGTTAGTCGACTATTTCATTATAGGGCATGTGCCCTGGCGATGATGAAAAAGGAAAGGCCGCATTCCAGTGAATGCGGCCTTTTTTATGGGCTAATAAAACGTTGTGTACTCGCGCAGCATTATTTTTTCAAAAACGCTATACCTCCGCTATTACCGGTATTTGTAAATCAAGACGGGGTATTTGCAAAAGCATTTGCGTGGTTAGACAGAGGGCTTTCTGAGGGTAGCCGAAGGGCTTTATCAGGATTGGGAAAAAGGTATAATTCAACCCAGCCACTAACCACCCTGGCCCTGTTGAAGTGCCGTAAACAGGAGTTTTGCAAATACCTCAGATGTAATTTTATAACGACTAGAGTATGTAGCAGTGGATAAATTACAGCGACAAAAAGATCGACAGGCTATCGGCACCATCGTTGAGGTTCATGGCCCGGTGGTAATTATTGATTGCACTCAACTGCCACCGTTACGCCAGGCATTATGTGCCTGTTTCGATCATTCCACCTATCTGTTTGAGGTGCATCAACATCTTGATGAACGCCATGTCAGGGCTATTACTCTGCATGGCACTGCCGGCCTGAGCCGGGGCATGATCGTATTTGATACCGGTGCGCCCTTGCATGTTCCGGTATCGGAACAATGTTTGGGCCGGCTATTGAATATTTTTGGCGAACCGCTGGACGGACAGTCACCTTTGCCTAAAAATGAATTCCGCAATATTCATGCGAAACAGCTGCCACTATCGGAAGCTATAGGGATGAGTGGAATATTGGAAACCGGTATTAAAGTTATCGATTTATTATGTCCTTTTGTTAAGGGTGGAAAAACCGGATTATTCGGTGGGGCAGGGGTTGGAAAAACCGTGCTGGTTATGGAATTTATTCATGCTGTTTCTGCCATTCACAAGGGTGTTTCCGTTTTTGCCGGGGTCGGAGAGCGTATCCGCGAAGCCCACGAATTATGGAGAGAAATGCAAGAAGCCGGGGTAATGCCTGATACCCTGATGGTATTCGGGCAAATGGATGAATCCCCCGGCGTACGTTTTCGGGTCGGCCTGTCAGCATTAACCTATGCCGAATATCTGCGCGATACCTTGCATAAAGAAGTTTTATTTGTAGTGGATAATGTCTTTCGTTTTGTTCAGGCGGGTAGTGAAATATCGAGTCTGCTCGGTCGTATGCCTGCTACAGTGGGTTATCAGCCAACACTGACCACGGAAGTCGCAGAGCTGGAGGATCGGATACTTTCCACCCGGCAGGGCGCTATCACCTCGGTGCAGGCAGTCTATGTGCCGGCTGATGACATGACGGATCCGGCTGTCAGTGCCATACTCAGTCATCTGGACACCACCGTTATCCTGTCCAGAGATCAGGCCAGCAAAGGCATTTATCCCGCTGTCGATCCATTGCTCTCAAGCAGCAAACTGATGGACAGGCATACGCTGGGCGATCGACATTATGCCGTGGCTCAAAAGGTCCGCGAACATCTGGCGAGATATCATGAACTGGAAGATATTATAGCCATGCTCGGTATTGAAGAATTATCCGAGCTCGATCGGAAAATTGTCATGCGTGCCCGTAAATTGCAGCGTTATCTCACCCAGCCGTTTTCTGTTTTAGCCCAGCACACCAAACAAACCGGGGTATCAGTGTCACTGGAACAGACTTTGACCGATTGCGAAGCTTTTTTGGCAGGGGACTATGATAACTTATCCGAAGAACAATGCTACATGCGTGGATCCATGCAGGAACTTTAATGAACCCATTCGTGCTGAACCTGTTTGATGCAACCCATGAACAGCGGATCACGGGTGTAACTACCTTTGTCGGCGAGGATGCCTCGGGCAGTTTTGGAATCCAGGCCCATCATGCACGGTTTATGACAACACTGATTTTTGGCCTGGCGCGTTTTCGTTTGGGAACAGAAGACTGGCAATATCTGGCCCTGCCTGGCGCTGTTGCCTATTTCAACAGGAATGAATTAACGATAAGCACCCGGCATTTTCTGATAGACACCAACCTCGAACGGATCAGCGCCTTACTGGAACAGCAGCTGATAACCGAGGAAGACAAGCTGCGTGCGACAAGGGAAAGTCTGCATAGAATGGAACAGGCCATGCTTAAACGCCTGTTGGCGCTTAAAGTTAAAACGATATGGTAGGCAAATGGGTGGGCAAATGATAAAGCTGTTTGCTCACCACGCGGCTGCTGCTTAAGAAAGGACATATCTGGGCTTGAACTGCTGCAGGCTGTGCAGGTTAAAACCCCGGGCGATTCCCCGTGGTGTTAATATTTCTATGGCATCGCCTTTACCGCATGTGCCGAATAATAATCACTACATTCCTTTTCGCGGCCCCGGACTACCCGTTGACCGGTGCCGGGGCCCCGTGTTTCAGTGACAACGGTATGCTGTCCCTCGCGGTGCCGGTCATCGTAGAAAAAAATCACTACCCAGTCTTGCACGCGATCAAGTTGGTGGGCGCGCGCGGTATTCGAATATAAAGCGCTAAAATGCCAACCCTGCCTGGTCGTATGCATAATGGGTAGCCAGGCTTCGCCGCCCGGGTTGAAGCGCTTCGGTGCGATGGTCGGCAGCTCACCGGCGCCCGCCTTTTTGCGATACTGTTCGTCTATCTTTAACAATAAACCGACCGGCGGTTCTGCGATAGCTTGCTGCGGTTCTGGACGAGGCCTGCGATAACCCAGAACATGGGCAAGCCAGGTTTGCACCAGGTCTATTTTTTTGGTGCTGAAGCCGGGGACTTGTTTCAGGCGTCCATTATGCGCAGCCAGTTCCAGCGCTTCCAGTGAATCGATATGCAGCGTTTCAATGATCCGGTGCGCCGACCTGGGGCCGATTCCCGGTATTTGTTCGAATAACGCGACGGGATCATGCCCCGTCTGCAAACTTTCCAAACGGCTCATACGTCCTGTTACGACAAATTCATTAACGGATCTGGCGATACCTTCGCCGATTCCCGGAATGTCCAGCAAAGCCGGAAAACCTTCGCGCTTCAGCAAATCCTCGACCGGTTCGGGCATTTTTTCGATCGTTTTGGCCGCATTTAAATAGGCGTTAACGCGGAATGGGTTGGCCTTCTGTTCATCCAGTAAGTTGGCGATTTCGCGCAATTTCGAAGCAATTTTTGGCACCCTTCATTTTCCAATTAACAGTTTAACAAAATTCCCCCAGGTGTTGTGATATGCATTTAGAGCAATCACATATAAGGAGAAGATCATTAAATTTACCCGCCGCCCCGATCTCGATACTCAAGCCCGTATAAA
>JAGXGJ010000092.1 GCA_024636875.1 Methylococcaceae bacterium
GCTTATATAAATAGCATTGTCAAGGCTCCATTCAAAAAATATTTCTCACAATTAAACTTCCTGTTTATTCCAGGGCTCGTCCAACAATCGGATAAGATTGTGGTTCGCTACGCTCACACAATCTATCCTTATTCGTTAGATCAATCATTATTAGATCATTGATATGTTTGAAATCAGAATCCAGTGTTGCCAACGGAATATCATTAACGATACAAGTCGCAGCAATCCAAATATCATTTTCTGGAATAGGCTTGCCTTTTTTCTTTAATTCATTTCGCGTCTTAGCATACTCTTCGGCGATGAGTTCATTAATATTCAATAAACTGCAATTGTTGATAAAGTCGTGGCATTTTTGTTCATTTTCTTGGCTTTTAGCTGAGTTTTTTGCGCCAAACAATAATTCCCCGCAGACCGTAACGGGTAAATAGATAGTTTGATAGCCATTTAATAACGTGATGATATTTTTCTTGTTATTAAAAACATCTATCACAATATTAGTGTCCAGTGCGATTTTTTCTTTCACCATTCACCTTCAATTTTGTTGAATTCATGGCTAATAATATTTCTCATATCTTGGGCATCGGCATCATTAAGACAGCCCGCAAATCGGGATAGAAAATGATTATTTTTTGCTATGTTTTGTTTGAGTAATTGCATGATCTCAAAAAGCTGTACTAAAGCGATTGGATTATCAATCTCTTCAATTTCTGCAATCAATTGTTGTTTTACGGTCATGTTTGGTTCTCCTAAAATGATTTGTGTGGCTTAGGTGGGTAACGCAAAACAGGGGTTGCTGATTGTACCGCCCTCTTCGATTAGTTGTTCGACACGGGTTTTGGCTTGTTCGAGCAGAATCTTGGGGTAAGTATAGGGCTGTGAAGTCCCGCTTTGAAAACATTTAGACTGCAAAATGCCATAGCTGCTATTTAATAGTACTTGAAGAATCCTGCATCCGCTTCGTCATAACAACGTAGCATAGTTATGAAGCTGGCGTGAACGGCCTGATTATCAGAAAGCCAGAGATTCGTTTTACCTAAGTATGCGCCAACTGAGTAATACAGCAGATCATTACGTCGAAGCACTGCCAAAGGATTACTTTTTACCCAACAATCTTGGGCAACGAGTTCATCACCATAATTATCAGGTGCATTTTTACCCAAATGCTTTTGCGTGATGATTGGGATACCCTCGATAGCGTATGGCGGGTTAGAAAATTTCAAAACATTGGCATAATTTGGAAGTGGTTTCAATTGATGATGCTTTTCAAGTTCACATTGATAGTGCCGTAATTCAGGATTAAAAAAATCCGCATCTGCACGTCGCGATAGCTCCAGTTCGCTTAACCACGCAGTGTAACCCATCGGCTTTTGGAAACTAAGCTTGTCCAAGCCTAATTCGGATTCTAGGAGTTGTTGGGCAGATTTATATGATTCTCGCGAAGAAATCAATTCATCGTGAGCGTTACGAATATTTTCAGCAATTCTGCCCTCCTCCAATTCACCGATTCGCGGAATTGGAATACTCCGCAGGTCTTCAATGTTCAACCCCATTTGAATTGCGCCTCTTTGTCTACGAAGAAGACAAAGTTGTCCAAAATGAGAATTCAGATACCCGAGCAAGTAATAGGGATCAACTTTTTCGGAGCGAAAGATTGTGCTTTTGCAACTAAACATTGCGGGTGTTTCACGTTCAGTACAAACTGCAACATTTCCAAGAGTCCCGACTACCGAAATCATTAAATCGTCTTTCTTGACTGCATAATGCTGGAGGCGAATAAAATCAGATTGTGGGATAAATCGACTGTCGTCCTCCAAAATAAAAAACGGCTTTACGTCTTGGCCTCGAATGTAACGATAGGGTGATTGAAAGTCGTAATTACTGACACGGAAGGCAGAGCCAAAAGGCCCAGGTACAAATACGCCTAAATTACCAAGATTTTCGACTTTGCAGGATCGAGTTTTTCGCTCAGCCTCAAGATATTTTGGCTGAGAAAATTCGGCATCAATTCTCCGTGTAGCCAGTATTTCAGTTGTTGTGGCTTCGCTCCAAACCGCCATTACTTCGCCCCCCAAAAATCCAATCCCTGTTCCTGAGCAAACCTGACAAACGCCTCGGCGATGCAAAGCTGCTCATCGGGAATTTTGGCAGCATCAGCGAAATCATTTGACGTTAAATCATAATTGACTAAATCCTGATCGATTTTCGGCTGGCCATCGTGGTCTTCGACCCGATTGCCGTTAGCGTCGATGACATAGACATAATCGCCGGAATTATTCTTGCCGCCGCGCTCACTGACGGCCATAAAAATTGGATAATCCAAACGTTTAGCTACTTCGGCGGCTATCCAGCGTTCTTTCAGGGCGCCGATTAAATCGGCATCAGCTAATACCAGCTCCAGCTTGCCGCGCAGGGTCAGCAGTTTTAACTCCCGCTCGGCTTGTGGAATCATTTTTTCCAGGCGTTTCTGCTCGGCTTTAAGAAATTTTTCCGCCGCTTTTTGCCTGTCCTCCTTGCTGGTTTTAAGTTTAGCGCTATATTCCCCCTTGATGTCTTTAAGTGTTTTTATGTGTTCGGCCTTTTTCGGCTTGTTATAGACCGTCAATTCCACTGCTTTGCCGATCCATGCGGCTTGAATGGCTTCCAGTTCGGCTTGTTGCTGTTGCTGCACGATTGCCAGTTCGGTTTGCTGTTGCTGTAGCAATGCTTCGCTATCGCTAGCTAAATCGAGCAGTTTTTGCTTGGTACGGAGCAATTCGGCTTTCAGCGCATCCAGTTTTTCTTCAGCTTGCGCAACACGGTCTTCATCGCTAAACGGTTGTTGATCGTCGTCGGTGTCGGCGGTTTCTTCGTCTCCGTTAATTTCGGCAATATCTTCCGCTTCCGGTTCAGCAAAAGACTCGGCCAGTAAATCCGCTATCGCTTCGGGCACAAGGTCTTCCGGTAAAGCGGCGGCATGGCTGACGAGTAATTGCTGAATGTCTGCCTCGTAATCCGGGCAGGCGGTGGCGACTTGATCATGGACTTTGGCAATGTCAGCCAATTGTTGCTGCGTGTATTTTTGTACAAACAACACCGAGGTTTTAGTGCCGGTATGGGGTTTAAAGGTGTTGGGGTGCAAGCCCACCACGGCCAACAAGCGGGCTTTTTTCAAAATCCATTCACGGATAAATGCCAACGAGGAATTATTGAACTTGCCCTGCGGCAATACAATTGCCGCGCGGCCGCCGGGTTTGAGCCATTTTAGAATGCGCTCAATAAATAACACATCGCGTTCTTCTTTGGGGCTTTTGTCACCACCCGCCCGTTTTAACGCCGGTTTAGCCAAGTCGTAATGGCATAGTTCTTTTGGGTCTTTTCTCTCTCCAGCAAAGGGAGGATTGGCAAGAATAACGTCGAATCTTAATTCATCGAAATATTCCCACGCCAAGTCTTCGTCTTTTAATAAATTGGGCTCATCTTCTTTGGGAATTTTCTTAGTTAATAATTTTGCATTTACTAAACCACGCATCAGAGCCTGACCTGAATAGGTTTTGTACCAAGTCGTTGGATTTAAACTGCTTACATCCGGGCCAAAAATATTGGTATGTCCATCGCCAGCAATTAGCATTAATGCTCTGGAGGTTTTAGCTGCTCGCAATTCAAAATCAATTCCCCAGAGAAATTTTGCAGCGTAATCATGCTTACGGCGATATCTCTGGTCGTTGTCTTTTGCTGGATAGCACCAATCCATCGCATGTAATAAAAAACCACCGGAGCCACAGGACGGGTCCATTACGTATTCTTTGCAGGTGGGATTAAGCATTCGTACGCACAATTCTACAACATGGCGCGGCGTGAAAAACTGGCCTTTTTTCTTTTTGGCTTCAGTGGGGAGGAGGTATTCAAAAGCATCGTCCATAATGCGTAGATTTGAATGCAACAATCTCACACCTTCAATTGGTCCGACGCAGACCTGAAGGTGATCTTTGCGTAAATCTATATCTTCGCCATCTTTAAAAATGCCGGGCCACTCTTCACAAGCACTTTTAAATAATTTATTAATTCGATCATAAGTTCTTTCGGGATCAGTGGCTTTACTAAACTCAACCAGTTTATCTTTGCGACTTTCTGCCTCTTTTTCATCCCATATTTTGGCAAAAATCAACTTAAATATTTCATTAAATTCGTCAGCACCACTATCAGCGAGTACCAGTTCTTCCAAGAGTTGAACTATTTTTTTGAAATTAAAGTCCTTTTTTAGTTGTAGCAGAGTTTTCTTGGCTTCCAGTACGTCTTTAGGTACCTGGTCGCGTTTGGGAATGTCGAACAGAGTATCGTCGAACTTTGCCGGATAAGGCCGGTAAAGAATAATGCTGTCGCTGCCGTTGGACCAAACCGCCACCGGTGCGCCTTTGGCGTTCATATAGCTTTTTAGCTGTTCAATGCCGTCTTTGCGTTTTGGCTTTTTGCATTCGATGATGATTTTCGGCGTAGTTTTGCTAACATCGCTGTAAACGATAATATCAGCTGCCTTGGTGCCGACTTCGGTGCCGAATTGCACGCTTTTTTCCAGGTCAATTTCATCGGCTTTGTAGCCGTATTGATGAATCAGCTTATACACCCAAAGCTGACGGACGATTTCTTCCGGGCTGGTTTTTCCGTCCTCGACATAAACCTGGACCTCCTCGTTACCGGTTGAAAATGGTATAAAGCTTTTCAGGTAATACCTGGTTTTACCTGCTTCTCGACCGGTAGCGGCTGCTTTGGGGTAAATGGTGAGAATGTCATGAATCGGCTTGCCAAGGTTTTCAAATTCTGTGAGTTCATATCGTGTTGCCGGGTCTTTAAAAATACGGCCGATGATTTCTTTGGTTTCCATTAAGGGTTGATTCCTTTAGCGTGTATGACGAGTTACATTAATCTCACAAAGCAGAATTAACATTCTATTAAATTTACCGCTAAACCGCCGCGCGAGGTTTCCTTATATTTGGTTTTCATATCGGCGCCCGTTTCGCGCATGGTTTTGATCACCTTATCCAGCGACACAAAATGTGTGCCGTCGCCGCGCAAGGCGATACGCGCGGCGTTGATTGCCTTTACCGAACCCATGGCGTTGCGCTCGATACAGGGTACCTGAACCAGGCCGCCCACCGGATCGCAGGTTAAGCCCAGATTATGTTCCATGCCGATTTCGGCGGCATTTTCGACTTGCTGCGGCGTACCGCCCAACACTTCCGCCAACGCAGCGGCCGCCATCGAACAGGCTACGCCTACTTCGCCCTGGCAACCGACCTCGGCGCCGGAAAGTGAAGCGTTTTCCTTATAAAGAATAGCAATCGCAGCGGCAGTTAATAAAAACCGGATAACACCCTCTTCATTTGCGCCTTCACAGAATCGCCAGTAGTAATGCAAAACCGCCGGTATGATGCCCGCAGCACCATTGGTCGGCGCGGTCACCACCCTGCCGCCTGCTGCGTTTTCTTCGCTGACAGCCAGCGCAAACAAGTTGACCCAATCCAGCGTGCCTACCGGCACGCCCGGCGTTTGCCGGGGGATTTCACCGTTCAGCTGCTGGTAAAGATTTGCCGCCCGGCGCTTAACTTTCATCCCGCCCGGTAATGTGCCTTCTTGCTGCATGCCTCTTTCGACGCAGGCTTGCATAACATGCCAGATAGTGATTAGTTTATTCCGGATTTCCTGTTCGCTATGCCAGGCTTTTTCATTGTTCAGCATCAAAGCGCTGATTGGCTTTTTATGTGTGGAACACAATTTTAACAGCGCATCTGCGGATTTAAAAGGATAAGGCAGGCAGGTATCGTCATCCGTCAATCGATCCGTCGCGGCTGTATCTTCTGTCACGACAAAGCCGCCGCCCACCGAGTAATAATCCTTTTGCAACAGCTCTGTTCCCGACTCATTGAAAACGGTAAAACGCATTCCGTTCGAATGATAAGGCAGGACCTTGCGCTGAAACAGCAAATGCGCTTTTTCATCGAAACGGACCGGCCATCGTTTCAACAAATTAATCCGGCCGGATTGCCTGATGGTTTCCAGCCTGGCGGGTATGATTGCAGGATCGATCAAATCCGGCGCTTCACCTTCAAGCCCCAGCATGACGGCTTTATCAGTGCCGTGCCCTTTACCCGTAGCGCCCAAAGAACCGTATAACTCAACCTTTATGCCGTCGGTTTTGTCGATGAGTCGGGATTTTTCCAGGTTAACGGCAAATTCCATCGCAGCGCGCATCGGGCCTACGGTATGAGAACTGGACGGGCCAATGCCTATTTTAAATATCTCGAATACACTGATAGCCATAAGTCGAATCCTGTGTGATGCAAAACAGACTGGTATTGTATTCCGAAGCAAATCAAAATGTCTGATATTGAATCAACTTTTTAGAGCTGAAATAATGAAATCCGGGCCCCCCTGGTTTATCTCAGATTGTAAAGGTTGATCACTACCACTCATGCCAGAGGTTTCAATAAGGGTACTTTGCTCATTTATTTCCTTCGATCAGCGACAATGATAACGGGTTTATAACACGTACTTATTCCGGCATTTTCAGATTGGCAAAAGAGGACGAAATATTTTGGGTGGAAATTGATTAATTCGATGGATACTTTGGTTTTTTTTCGGTTAGATTGTAATGGTACTTGGGCGAACTGCTTGATTTATCTACTTCACAAATGAGACTCGTGCATTTTTTCCGTGCCGATGCGGGCGCAAACAGAAAATCTTTATAGGCTAAATTCTCTGTGTCAGCCTGCTCTAATTTATTTCTTTCTGCAAGCCAACGTCTCTGAAAGTAGTCCAAGAAAAGGTCTGGCATGTTCCATTTTTCTGATTCAAAGGAGTAACTGGTATCGCATTTGAGTTCAGACTGCCAGGATAAATAGGGCATTCTTCCAACCGGCTCGGATAGGTAAAAGCTGTTATAAATTTCTACGGATTTTGCTTTATCGCGAAGAATAATAAGTAGAGGAATGTTTGGCAATCCGTCATATATGAAAACGCCCAATGAACCTTCATCCCGTTCGTTGATTCGTCCTGCTATATCTTCGAGTGAGGCCAAAAACAACCTGTTATCTCCTCTAAATTCCTCCTCGCTATAGCCTATTATTTCGCGCGCACAGAGTTCTGAAATCGGGCAATCTTTCAAAATAAGCATCCTGAAATGAACGCCTTTTTTAATCGCGTGTTCAAATTCTCTGCAATGATGTTTATAGCGGGGATCAAAGGTAATTAACCAGTAAACATAATCGCCAGAATATAAACCGTGCATAATTTCAGAAAAATCCAATTCTTTGTTGGTTATCCCTAAAAATCCCCGTTTTTTGGCATTTATAACCATTCCGTCGATATATTTTGTCAGTACGCTATGAAACATTCTTTCGGTTTCTTTGCGTTCTTCAGTAGCAATTATCCAATGATGAAAAAAGCCTACCGAAATCACAACCGATGTGAATAAACCAAATTCAGAGATAATCTTTACCAGCCATACATATTCCTTACCTTCAAGATCAGCCGCCAAAACACCAAAAATCTTGTAAACGGTAAATCCGCCAAAAATCAGAACCAGAGCGAAAAGCCATTTCAGAATATTAATATTTGATGACATAGCTATTTCTCCTGTTAAAATTCTATGACAATAAATATACCAAAGCGTTACAGTTAATCAGACTATAAAATGAGCTAGACGATGCATACCTCTATAAGACTGTCAGTGCATAAACCTGTTCTTGCATCCGGTTCACGCCCTTGCTGCGGAATTGAGGTTCCCTATCAAGAATATCCTCGGTGATCAATAACTCAATATTGCACCAACTGCGGTAAAGTGCCTGTACTTCCGGTGCCTGTACACTGAACGGTGGCCCCTGCATTTCGAACTGGGGATAATCGAAAGCAAGCAATAACCCTGTGCGAGCAGCCACAGCAAGTCGTTGCTTTTTCCGCACAACGGCAGGAATACCCGGCTACCTGGCGTAATGTTCAATGCAGGCCAGTATTGTTGCAGGTGACGGTTGATTTCTTTGCCATGAAAGCCGATCTGGTTTAGTTGCCAGCGTTGTTCATGCAAGAACTCTTGTTTCATGCCATGTTCCTGTTTATGTCTTTTTCGTGTTTTACAATTTCTTACGTATCCATCAAAGTCCATTTGGGTACGCACTGCATACCTTTTCAGGCCGCGAAGCATTATTCACCGGCACATTGAACACCATCGAAAAAAATATGGTCTTCATTTTTCGAACCCCCAACGATTGGAATACCCGCAATAATTGATTGTTGTCAGATGTACTTGAAGAGTGTATAAGCCATCCAGTATTTGATAATAACTTTTCAGGCGTCTGGAAGAGGTTGTTCATGAGCCATGTGTTCGATATCGAAATGCTCCATGCCATCGCCCGACAGGGGATTGGAAAGACACACGACGAAATGGTGAGAACCGTAGTGGAAGAGGCGGCACTGGTTTATCCCGCCCATATTGACTCCAACCCCCAGCGCCGCTGGCTTTTCAGCCTGACGGCAGGGGCAACCGGCGTGATGACTATACTCCATGCTTCCTTCAGCGAATATCTTATCATCTTCGGCACGCCAGTCGGCACCGAAGGCTTTTCCGGGCGCTACCGCATGGATATCCATGATTTTTTGCTGGCCGGTGAAATATGGACCTACCGGCAAGATCGTTGCGGAGTGCACGAAGTGGTCAGGCCTGGCGACCACACCGTGCTGGAACGCGGCAACGTCAACGGCTTCAAGATACCGGAATCGGCCTGGATGCTGGAATATGGCAGGGGATTTATACCGTCAGCCTTCCCGCTCATCCTGGGCGATGTGGTGTTCAGCGCTGTCGATGGGACGACCTTGGCCGAGACGGTGTGGACATACGGCAAAATGGCGCTGCGTGAGCTGATGGTAAACCTAAAGTTTTAAATTGGACATAAGGAGCGGCTAATGTACGAGCAAAACGTGAGACAAAACACCTCCGTGGACGCAGTGCGCCAGAAATACGGTTTCGGCCTTTCCTGGCTTGTGCTCATGGTGGCCTTGCCGCCGCTGGTGTATTACCTGTGGATCTGCGTCACCTATTACCAGGGCGAACTGGTGTTTCCAAGCGACGCGGCGGCTTGGCTGCAATTTTGGTCACATGTCTCAGCACCCACCTGGCAGGCTGCCGGCCTCTATGGTGTCTGGTTTCTAGCCCAGGCGGCCTTGCAGGTTTGGGCGCCCGGCCCAACGGTACAGGGCATGGAACTGCCAGACGGCAGCCGCCTTGACTATCGGATGAACGGAATATTTTCCTTCCTTTTTACGCTGGGCGTGGTGGCTGGATTGGTAGCCTTGGATTGGCTGGACGCTACGGTCTTGTATGATCAACTCGGCCCGCTGCTTAGCGTGGTGAATATCTTCACCTTTGCCTTTGCCGGCTTTCTCTATTTCTGGGGTCTGAAAGGCGCGGCCTGGGAACAACCGACGGGGCGGCCTTTTTATGACTACTTCATGGGCACGGCTCTTAATCCAAGGATCGGCTCCCTCGACCTCAAGCTGTTCTGCGAAGCCCGCCCCGGCATGATCTTCTGGATGCTCATGAACCTTTCCATGGCGGCCAAACAATATGAGCTGCACGGCATTGTCACGGCGCCAATGCTGTTGGTGGTGGGGTTTCAAAGCATTTACCTTATCGACTACTTTATCCACGAAGAGGCTGTGCTTACAACCTGGGATATCAAACACGAGAAATTTGGCTGGATGCTGTGTTGGGGCGATCTGGTGTGGCTGCCCTTCACCTATACGCTGCAGGCCCAGTATCTGGTCAACCATACTCATGAGCTTCCGGCATGGGGAGTTGCCGCCATCGTGTCCTTGAACCTGGCCGGCTATGCGATTTTCCGGGGGGCCAACATCCAGAAGCACCGCTTCCGGCGCAACCCGGCTCAACCGGTATGGGGCCGAGCGGCCGAATACATCCAGACCGCCAGAGGTTCGCTGCTGCTAACCTCCGGCTGGTGGGGCCTGTCACGCCACATGAACTACTTCGGCGATCTGATGATTGCCCTGTCGTGGTGCCTGCCGGCTGCTTTCGGCAGTCCCCTGCCCTATTTTCACATCGTCTACTTCACCATTCTGCTGCTCCACCGGGAGCGGCGGGATGACGCCATGTGCATGGCGAAGTACGGTGAGGATTGGCTACGCTATCGGGCACGTGTGCCCTGGCGGATTGTGCCGGGGCTTTACTGAACAGCGATGATTTGAGGCACATCTGGGATGCGATCGTCCCATTGCGGCTCGATTTTGCATAATTGATTAAGCGCCTCACCGATGATTTCGAACTGGCGCTCGACGGCGGAACGCAACAACCGGTCACCGGCGTAGTCCTCGAAGGTTTTGCCCGCCACGAATCCAAGTATTACCGCGGCGGCCTCCCTTGCATCCCAGAGATAGGCGCGTGGATCACGCTGCATAGACAACTTCGCGGCTTCGATTGACGGTAGCCTGGACATAGGGGTTGCGCAGTGAGGAGGATTCAGCCAGATCAACAGCGCACCCCAGGATTTGTGACAAGTCAGCTTGTAATCCAAAAAAATCCTTTAGCGCAGGACCGACGGCAGATGCCGAGAACTCCACCAAGAAATCGGCATCACTGCTTTCCGGAACAAAATCGGTTCCACGCGCGGCAGAACCGAACACTTCAAGCCGTTGCACGCGATAGCGTCGGCAAAGTTCAGTAATGGCGGACTGATGTTTATGGATAAAAGGGTGCATTGTTATAGGAGCCAAAGTTGGTAAAGCGACCTTTGTAATACCCTCACCCTAACCCTCTCCCAAAGGGAGAGGGTACTTTGTGTCGCTTTACCAACGCCGGACTCTATAACTCTATACGTTTATATGAAACCGACATGAAAATCTTTGTTTGATTTCTGGCTGGTAGCATTTTGGTGCAGTTTAATCGGTGTTGTTCATTGCAGTTCAATGGTACACACAGCATACCCTCCATGGATTATTCTCGCTTGCGCTCGAAAAGACTTATTCCGTTCTACTGGGCTTGTCCGGCTTAGGATAATAAGGGTGTATTAAACGTACCATAAAAAAGACTACCTCAAGACTCCCACCGGGCTAGAATAACTATCCAATACCTGCACATAATTGGCGCGTTCATATGCGCTGGGATCAATGGCGTGTTGCTGGCTGACACTGCCTTTCAGCTGGCTGATTGACTCATACTCATGCTCGTCCAGCCACTGTTCCAGTTCAGTCAGGATTTCGCTTAACCGCCCTACGCCATGCTTTAGTAATACACTGCAAAGATGCACCACATCGGCTCCCGCCAACAGCGCTTTCAGCACATCCGGCGTCTGGTGAAAACCGCCGGTTACTGCCAGAGATAATTTGGTCCGGCCATACAACAAGGCGGTCCAGCGAATGCGCAATAAGGCTTCCGATGGGGATGAGAGTTCCAGTTTTGGCTGCACTTCCAGCGATTCCAGATCAATATCGGGCTGATAAAAACGGTTGAATAGCGCTATGCCATTGGCTCCTGCTGCCTCCAGACGTTTAGCAAAATGAATGGGGGAACTGAACTGGGAAGAGAGCTTCATGATAATCGGCACACTGACGTGGCCTTTCAATTCCTGCAATATGTCCAGATAACGATTTTCGACGGCTTCACTGTTTTCTTCGGCATTTGCGGCCACATGATAGATGTTCAGCTCCAGAGCGTCAGCGCCTGCATGTTGTAATTGCCGGCCGTAGTCAATCCAGCCGCTTAAGGATGTACCGTTCAAACTGGCGATGACCGGAATCGCCAGGGTTGACTTGATTTTTTGGAGTTGCTCCAGATACTGTTCCTGATAGGTCTGAATGTTATCCGGCACGGGATGAAACGAGTCCGCTTCACCATGTCCTATAGCCTGTTGATAAAAAAACCGCTCAATTTGCTGTTCCTCCGCTTCGATTTTTTCTTCGAACAGCGAATACATCACCAACGCCGATGCGCCTGCGTCTTCCAGTCTGCGCGCACTGTCCACATCCCTGCTCAACGGCGACGCTGACGGCACCAGGGGATTAGCCAGTTTCAAACCTAAGTAATCAGTTGTTAAATCAACCATTGTCTGTCTCCTTGGCGCTTTCGTTTTTAAGTTGGGCTTTCAGTGCTGAAACACTGGTGGCTTCGTTCCATTCCAGCTCTGACAGTTGTTTGTAGTAATGATAGCGATTTTTAACATCCTGTTGCGCCTGTTCCAGAAAACGCTCAGCCGCTTCAGGATGCGTTTGCCACAACATGCTGAAACGGGTTTCGGTTTTCACGAAATCGCGGTAAGGAATTGACGGTTCTGCGGAATCCAGATGCATCGGGTTCTTGCCCTGTTTTATCTTGCCGGGATCAAAGCGGAATAACGGCCAATGTCCGCTTTTCACCGCCAGATTTTGCTGTCTGTGATTATTGGACATATCCACGCCGTGCGCGATACAGGGTGCATAGGCTATAATAATGGACGGGCCATCGTGGGCTTCTGCCTCCAGAAACGCATTGAGGGTTTGTATATCCTTACCCGCATAAGCGACATGGGCGACATAAACATTACTGTAATCCATCGCCAGCAATGCCAGATCTTTTTTTGCGGTGGCTTTGCCACCGGCGGAGAATTTTGCCACCGCACCCAGCGGTGTTGCTTTTGAGGTTTGTCCACCGGTATTGGAATAAACTTCGGTATCCAGAACCAGAATGTTGACATTACGCCCGCTAGCCAGGACATGATCGACGCCGCCAAAACCTATGTCATAAGCCCAGCCGTCGCCGCCGATGATCCAGACGCTTTTCTTGCACAGGCTGTCCGCTAACTGGAGCAGTGTTTGTGCGCCCTGAACGGTCAATGTCTGCAACTGTTGTTTTAGTGCGGCGACCCGCTCGCGCTGCTCGTAAATCCCCGCTTCATTGGACTGGTCGGCGTTCAGAATGGCATCGACCAATTCGCCGCCCAGATGCTCTCGCAGTGAGGCCGCCAATTCTCTGGCGTAATCATTTTGTTTATCCAGGGCAATCCGCATCCCCAGGCCGAATTCTGCATTGTCTTCAAATAAGGAATTGCTCCACGCAGGCCCGCGGCCTTCGGCGTTTTTAGCCCACGGTGTCGTTGGCAGATTGCCGCCGTAAATCGAAGAACAACCTGTCGCATTCGCGACCACCATACGATCACCAAACAACTGTGAAGCCAGTTTTATGTAGGGCGTTTCACCACAACCCACGCAAGCCCCCGAAAACTCGAACAGCGGCTGCAATACCATCGAACCTTTAATGGTGTTGGTTTTCAAAAGCCTCCGATCATATTCGGGTATCGACAAAAAGAAATCCCAATTGTCGCGCTCTGTTTCGCGCAGCGGCGGTTGCGGCCGCATATTCACTGCCTTGCGGCTGGCGTTGGATTTATCCCGGATCGGGCAAATATCCACACACAGCGTACAGCCGGTGCAATCTTCCGGAGCGACCTGATAGGTGATTGCCAACCCGGCCGGAAAATCCTTGCCCAGCATCGCCGCGTGCTTGAAGGTTTCGGGGGCATTTGCCAAAACATCAGTCGAATAAATTTTGCTGCGAATGACCGAATGAGGACAAACCATGACACATTTGCCGCATTGGGTACACAAATCAGTTTCCCAAACCGGAATTTCCAGAGCCAAATTGCGTTTTTCATAAGCCGCCGTGCCGGTCGGAAACGTGCCATCTACCGGCATGACGCTGACTGGCAGTGCATCGCCTCTACCTGCAATAATCTGACCCGTTACCCGCTTGACAAAATCGGGCGCGGAATCGGCAATCCTGGACTTAATGTCGAATTGACTGCTAACCTGTGTTGGCAGGGGAACAGCATGCAAACTGGCCAGCGTTTCATCGATCGCTTTAAAATTCAGTTCGACGATACGTTGACCTTTTTTGCCATAAGTCTTTTCGACTGCGTGTTTGATTGCGGTAATCGCATCGGCCTGCGGCAACACGCCGGATATTGCAAAGAAGCAGGTCTGCATGATGGTATTGATACGCTTGCCCATGCCGCTTTTTTCGGCGACTGCATAGCCGTCAATAACATAGAAACGAATTTTTTTATCAATCATCTGCCGCTGCATTTTAGCAGGCAGCGACTCCCACAGCCGTTCGACAGGCTCCGGCGAATTCAATAAAAATACGGCGTTTTCCGCCGCATTGGCGAGCATGTCATAACGTTCCAGAAAAATCGTCTGATGACAGCCAATAAAATTGGCATCGTTTTCGGCAATCAAATAAGTGGAGCGTATCGGATTAGGGCCGAAGCGCAAATGCGAAACGGTAATCGCGCCAGATTTTTTCGAGTCATAAACGAAATAACCCTGTGCGTTCAAATCGGTCGCCTCGCCGATGATTTTAATGGTGTTTTTATTTGCGCTCACCGTACCATCGCTGCCCAGGCCGTAAAACATGGCCTGAAAAGTTTCGGCGAGAGCATCGGTGCGATAACTCGCATCCCAATCCAGGCTGGTGTGCGTGACATCATCATGGATGCCGATGGTGAAATGATTTTTCGGTTGTTCCTGTTTCAATTCATCAAAAATCGCCTTGATCATGCCAGGCGTAAATTCCTTGGAAGAAAGGCCATAACGGCCGCCAACCACCTTAGGCAGTACCGAAAACTTGGCTGCGCCGCTGATAAAATCCTGAGCGAGAGCGCCCAGAACATCCTTATACAGCGGTTCGCCATCTGCTCCCGGTTCTTTGGTGCGATCCAGCACTGCGATTTTTCGACAAGACGCCGGTAGCGCCGCTAACAGGCTGTCTGCATCGAAGGGCCGGTATAAACGCACTTTAAGCAGGCCCACCGATTCACCCTGACGATTAAGATAATCCATTGTCTCCTCTGCCGCCTCTGCGCCTGACCCCATAATCACGATAACGCGTTCAGCCTGTGCCGAACCCAGATAATCAAACAGGCGATATGAGCGGCCCGTCAGCTCGGCAAATCGATTCATTGCCCCCTGCACGATCCCCGGCATTGCCTGATAATAGGCGTTGACCGATTCCCGCGCCTGAAAATACACATCCGGATTCTGGGCGGTGCCACGCAGCATCGGCTTATCGGGCGTCATGGCACGGCTTCGATGCGCACTTACCCACTCGTCGTTAATCATTGCCCGCAATACATCAACATCCAGCGTCCTGATTTTAGCCACTTCATGTGAAGTTCTAAAGCCGTCGAAAAAATGCATCAGCGGAATACGGCTTTCCAGCGCTGCGGCATGAGCGATCAACGCAAAGTCCATGACTTCCTGCGGCGAATTGGAACACAGCATGCCAAATCCCGTCATCCGCGCCGACATGACATCGCTATGGTCGCCGAAAATCGACAAGCCCTGACACGCCAGCGAACGGGCGGCAATATGAAAGACTGTTGGCGTTAATTCACCGGCAATTTTGTACATATTCGGAATCATCAACAGCAAGCCCTGCGAAGCGGTAAACGTCGTTGCCATCGATCCGGCCTGCAACGCACCATGGATTGCTCCGGCCGCACCGGCCTCGCTTTGCATTTCCGTCACTTGCGGAACCGTCCCCCATAAATTGACCTGTCCGCGAGACGACCATTCATCGGCCCATTCCCCCATATTGGATGACGGGGTTATCGGGTAAATCGCGATGACTTCGTTGAGTTTATGCGCTACCGTGGCGGCAGCCTGATTTCCATCGATTGTAAGTGTTTGCTGATTTTGCATTTGACAGCCCTGTGATGAACAAAAAGATGTGTAACTACACAATATGATGCTGTGAGTTTTAAAGCATAACCAATTCTACGCTTAATCTCAAATGCAGAGTTCGCCATTTTGCCTGGAACCTTGTTTAATCTTTCAGATATCCTTTTGTCCAAAGAGCATTTTATTTAAAAAAATGAGTTTGAACAGATCATTGAGCCATTCATTACTGGTCCCCTCTTTTTTAGTTCATTTCAGTATTAGCCTGGGAATGCTTGAAAGTTAGAAATGGGGGTTTCAACCAATTGCTTTGGTTGATTTAAACAATTCATCACCGAAGTTCTTTAATTTTCTGCCAATTCTAATCAGCTTAACTACAAAAACAGGTTACGGGCTGCCCAATAGACCCACCTGCAAAACATAAATTATTCTGATTTCTCAGAGCCTTATAAAAAACCTGAATCATTGCCTATTTTCTGGCATCAAGAACCCCTATTTTCTGGCACGTTTAGTGCATAAAGCAAGATTATCAATGCGGGATTCCTATCTTGATGAGATATGAATTCATATAGGTTCCGTACCATATATTAACAACACCGAGGTTAAAAGATAACAACATGGCTTATCGTGAACATACTCAACCGATTTTGGAAGATTCCAATGCAATAATCCGGGATATTGAGTTTGACCTGGATGCGTCGATAGAACATATTGCGCATTGGCTACCGGCCCAGGGACCGATCAAGGATTTTATTCATCATAATACCTTGCACGCCGTCCAACATCTTCCTTTTCATGACGGTGTGGCTATCGCAGCAAAAATTTTCGGCGCGCGCAGTTATTTGCCTTTGGAAGATTATCAAGCGATGTACCGGCAAGGCCGGATTAGGAGCGATGCGATTGATTGGGCAATCGATCATTCCGGATGCGCAAGGCAAAAGCGCCAAAAGCTTCGAGAAACCCTGTTCGAACCAGAAGATACCGGTCATTACCCGCCGGTTTCGCTGGCCAATCATGGAATCCGCAATGCCTGGTTGACACGGCTCGAAATAGATATGAATTCTCTGGTGCATCCGGTACTGTTCCGACTGCTGGGCAATTTCCTCGACCAGGGAATCAGCCGTTGGAGCTTGCCCAAAAACGGCGAACATTTCTGGGATTGTGTGATGCGGCTTGCGCAAAACAGTTTTTTGCCGCTCTACCCTTTAAATGAGCCGGGCGTGCGTGAATTGTTATCTGAAGACCCGGATCAGGTGATTAAAGTTTGCCTGAATAAAATAGTCGGCGATGAGCAGCTTTATGAACAATATTTGCTGGAAATGCTGCTGGCTCATCCTGGCTGGGCGGGTATGGTGCTCATCATTGAACAAAATCCCAACGCTCTGCTAGCCCGCCGCGAAATTTCGCTCAAAGAGATGATTGCGGTGGAACTGGCCATCGAACTTGCATTCATGCATAAGAAAAAAGGCCCGAACTTTCCGGGCATTGCAGTTATGCCCCATAAAGTCGGCACTCCGCTGCTCAAGAATGGAGCTATCAGACCGAAAATCCCGTTACACTTGAAGGTCTGGCACGAAGCCATGGAATGGTCGCTGCATAGCGAGTTACTTTCGGCGCTGAAGCCGAATGCAGCAGCAACGGCTACCAAACCTCTGCCAGAAGTCCAGGCGCTATTTTGTATTGACGACCGCGAATGTTCATTAAGGCGCTATCTGGAGGAAATCAATCCCTCCATAGAAACATTCGGCGCAGCCGGATTTTTCGGTATCGATTTTCTCTATCAAGGCCTGGACGATGTTTATCCTGTCGCCCAATGCCCTAATATCATCGTTCCCAGACATTTGGTCAAGGAATCGGGCAGCAAACCGAAAACAAACAATAAAGCCAAGACTGCTAACCTGACTGATATGCATTTCACCGCGCATTCCATGTTCCGCGGCTGGCTTTATACCCAAACCTTAGGCTTGGGTTACGCGATACGGATGGCCTGGAATGTATTCCGTCCAGGTTCGAAATTGCCAGGCATCAGGACCTTGAGCGAAGTTGAATCACATTCCCAACTGCATCTGCTTAGGAACGAGCACAAAATAAATTAGGCAAGTCGAGTCCAAGAATTATAATTGGTGAGAAAGAAACCTTGTTCAAAATTGACAAATGATAGAACCTTACTCCAAAGATATTGAAGAGCAGATGCAAGAATTGTATAACC
>JAGXGJ010000093.1 GCA_024636875.1 Methylococcaceae bacterium
ATTTATACGGGCTTGAGTATCGAGATCGGGGCGGCGGGTAAATTTAATGATCTTCTCCTTATATGTGATTGCTCTAAATGCATATCACAACACCTGGGGAAATTTTGTTAAACTGTTAATTGGAAAATGAAGGGTGCCCAATGTAATTCTCTATTGCTCATAATAATGATGTCCTTCATAGATGTCTTCTCCGGTATAAGCTTACAAAATACTGTAAATTTATACTGGATAGGACATTTCTACTTTGCTAAAACAGGACATTACTATATTGTCTTTACAAGACCATGTCAGACATCAGATGCTTCTTGGAAACGAGAATTTTGTAACCGCGCATCAACAAGCGATTGAAAAGCCGGAAGAGTTGCGTTAAGTGTCCAAAGCTCACAGAAGATCAGTCGCTTTAACCCTTTCAGACTATCAACACAGACACCCGGACAGAGATGAGGGATGATCAAGGCCTATTTGTCCGGAACATATACCATGGCGTAAATTGGCCGGCATTTTAATGTCCGCTTTATGACTGTCAGCCGAGCTGTAAAAAAATATGCCGAAAAATAATGTAGGAACTAACTCCCTGATTCGCCCGATTCACTGCCCCCCATATCCCTTTAACCCTAAATCAGTTGAGAAGTGCCGCGAGCGATTCGTGTTCGTGCTAAGCCTGCCGAAGCATGACCAGTTCACGGCACCCTCACCCTTTGGAAGGCCCAACTGATTTTTTTAGGTTAATAACTGGTTCAACGCCCAAGAGAACAGCCGAAAAAGCAATTTAAAATTTTTCCAAAATCATATGGAAAGTTACCCAAAACCTATTTCCTCGACAAAACTCATCAGCCCGAGAGGAGTTAGCGGTATAATTCCAGCGGTTAATTATGAAGCCGGATGTACAAAAAAATTTTAAAATAAAGACCACATGCCAAATTCTTGAGGGGAAACTATGAAAGAGTTAAATCGCACAAACTCACAAGATCGCTTATTTCTTGCTTCCATCTGCGCGACTTCTATCGCAATGAGTGCTTGTTCGGAAATATCGGCAAAGCCTGAAAAGCCATCCGAAACCCAAACTTGCGAAGATTTAAGAAGATTTAAAAGGTTTAATTGCTGATCACCCAAACCAGTTTAGGCATTACAGAAAAAATCTTTCAACTCATAGACGCCTTAACATTTGGTCTGCGAAAAAAGTGTTTCCAAATGCCGATAATTGCCAGGTATGGGAATGGAGTACGGGGCTATATAATTATGTTTGCGAATGGGAAACAGGTAACAATGAAAACCAGGCCATGAGCAACTACAAGGAGGATGCAAACATTATTCAAAATTGTCTGGGTGACACATGAGCTGGTCAAAATCCTGGCAAAACACTATTATTGTCGGCGATAAAAACAATTTGAATGCGCCTTTACAATGAAGACAAGGCAATATAAGCATGCAACGGGCAGCTTTATTATGCGGTGATCATTCTGATCATCGCCATAATCCTTCGGGTATTAACAGACGATTTGGTGCAATGGCGTTTAAATACCCGGTGTCAACTTCACGTTGTTGATCCTGTGCAAGGATATAATCTTTTTGCCTGAACAGCGCTTATCAATATAACCAATTGCCACCTGTAAAGTAAGGTAAGTGAAGTAACTTGACTTGTAAAAGACACAGTAAACTCATCATACTCAGCATATATTCCTGATGATGAGTTTCACTCACGCTCCCATCCAATATTTCATTAGGTACATTTTTCAGCTCCAGATAAAAACTTACGTTAAAATAGCCGCTGTTGCAGAAACTACCGGTATTTACTTTATGTTAAAAAATATTTTTCCTGCCCTGCTCACTACCTGGCTGTTAAGCGCATGTATCACTAGCCCTACCGGTAGAAGCCAGTTTGTTTTCATGCCTGACGATCAAATAAACCAAATGGGCTTGCAGGCTTTCGATACTTTAAAACAAGAGAAGACTGTAAGTAACAGCGCACAATACAATCAGATTGCCAATTGTATTACGGGAGCCATAACCCGCGAAACAGGCGGCAACTGGGAAGTCGTCGTATTTGAAGATAAATCACCTAATGCTTTTGCCCTACCCGGCAATAAAATCGGAATACATTCCGGCATGCTCACACTGGTCGATAATCAGGATCAATTAGCGGCAGTGATCGGCCACGAAATCGGTCACGTGCTTGCCAAACACACCAATGAACGGGCATCGCAAGAAATGGCCGTTAATGGCGGCTTGGCCATAATCCAGGTCCTGAGCGCCCCACAATCCGCTTTAGGCCAGACAGCATTTGGACTTCTGGGCGTCGGCGCCCAATACGGTATATTAATGCCCTACAGTCGTGTGCAGGAAAGTGAAGCCGACATGATTGGCGTTGATTTGATGGCAAAGGCAGGTTTTGATCCCAGACAGAGCGTAAATCTATGGCTTAAAATGGAGCAGGCATCCCAGGGCCAGCAGCCGATTGAATTTATGTCAACTCACCCTTCACATGCGACGCGCATTCAAAGCCTGGAACAACACATGCCGCAAGCAATAACACTGTTCCAACAGGCTCAAGCCATGGGCAAACAACCGCATTGCTCCTGAGATGACACCAAATTTAAAATATCTGCATCCCTATCCGTTTGAGAAGCTGGCACAACTTAAACACGGTATCGTTCCGCCTGCGGACAAGCCGCATATTTCTATGTCAATCGGCGAACCGACTCACGCTACGCCGCATTTTATCCAGGAAGCACTGTTGGCACATTTGCACGGTTTGTCCAGCTATCCGACTACGAAAGGTATACCGGAACTGAGACATGCGATTGCTGACTGGATTGCCCGGCGCTTTCAGATTCCGGCTGCATTCATTAATCCTGAAACTCAGGTGTTGCCGGTCAGCGGTACCCGTGAAGCTCTGTTTTCCTTTGCCCAGTGCGTTATTGACCCGGCGAAAAAGCCCGTGGTCGTTATGCCCAACCCGTTTTATCAAATCTACGAAGGCGCGGCATTACTGGCGGGTGCGGAACCTTATTTTATGAACACGCTGGAAGAGTCGGATTATTTGCCCGATTTTGATGCAGTACCGGAAACAATATGGCAACGCTGCCAGTTGATTTATATTTGCTCACCCGGCAATCCCAGCGGTTCGGTCATTAACCGGGCCAGCCATGAAAAACTGATCAATCTGGCAGAAAAATATAATTTTGTCATCGCTTCGGATGAATGCTATACCGAGCTTTATGACGAAGAAATCAAGCCGCCCCCAGGCCTGCTGCAAACAGCTTACAGCATGGGCAACAGCGCCTTTAAACGCTGCGTGATATTTCACAGCTTATCCAAACGTTCCAACGCGCCCGGCTTGCGCTCCGGTTTTGTCGCAGGTGATGCCGAAATTCTGCAGCGGTATTTTCAATACCGCACCTACCAGGGTTGCGCGATGCCGCTGCCTACCCAACATGCGAGCATTCTGGCCTGGCAAGATGAACAACACGTCATTCAAAACCGTCAGCTATACCGTGAGAAGTTTGCTGCTTTCATCAACATTCTTGGCGAAGTTTGCACTGTCTCCAAGCCGCCGGCCAGTTTTTATGTTTGGTTAAAAATCCCCCAGCCTCCGGCTTCCCCCTTTGACAAAGGGGGACTGGGGGGGATTTCAGATACCGAGTTCGCAAGACAGCTTTTTGCCCGGGAAAACATCAGCGTTTTACCCGGCAGTTTTCTATCGCGTGAATTTGCCGGACTAAACCCCGGCCAAAACCACGTCAGAATCGCCCTGGTCGCGCCACTTGAAGACTGTGTGGAAGCCGCCCATCGTATTAAACATTTCCTTAACACACTATAAAAAGAACATCATGTCACAACTTGAAAACATCATTAACGAAGCTTTTGAACAACGCAACGACATCACACCCGCCAGCGTTTCTGCAGAAATCCGCAGCGCCGTTGCCGAAGCCATCAACCTGCTCGATAGCGGAGCGCTGAGGGTTGCCGAAAAAATCAACGGTGATTGGGTAACCCATCAATGGCTGAAAAAAACCGTGTTATTGTCGTTCAGAATTAATGAAAACCGCATGATGGATGGCGGCAACACCCGTTATTACGATAAAGTTGAATGCAAATATTCGACTTATACCGAGGAAGACTTCGCCAAAGCCGGCGTGCGCGTCGTGCCGAATGCGGTTGCGCGTCGCGGCTCCTACATCGCCCCCGGCGCCATATTGATGCCTTCTTACGTTAATATTGGAGCCTATGTGGACAGCGGCACGATGGTTGACACCTGGGTTACGGTCGGCTCCTGCGCGCAAATTGGTAAAAACGTGCATCTTTCCGGCGGAGTAGGCATCGGCGGCGTATTGGAACCATTACAAGCAGGCCCCACCATTATCGGCGACAACTGTTTTATCGGCGCTCGTTCAGAAATCGTTGAAGGCGTTGTCGTTGAAGATGGCTGCGTTATTTCAATGGGCGTATACATTGGACAAAGCACAAAAATTTTCAACCGCATGACCGGTGAAGTCAGCTTCGGACGCATTCCAGCCGGATCGGTGGTTGTATCGGGCAATTTGCCTTCAGAAAACGGCAGCTATAGTCTGTATTGCGCCGTGATTATCAAGCAGGTTGATGAAAGAACACGCAGCAAGACGGGGATAAATGAATTGTTGCGTGATTAATTATACGGGTAGTCATGATTTATAGAAAAATTTATGAGTATTGAATTGCTCCCGGAATTTATTCGTGAACATTATGAAGCGCATGAGTGGAAACACGCGTGCGCCATACTTAAAGAGGATTTTTCAAAAGAATGGGAAAATATTATCTCGGTATTAACCGAATTTCGTCTATATAAAAGCTGGATAACCAATCCAGGCGGAAGGAAGACCAACATATCTGAATTCATAGATTCCTATTTATATGAGCGTGGTTGGGAAGAAAAGGAATTTAAAACTCAAGTGGTTGTTGATGAACATACAATGGATACCCCCACCCACAAAGTTGACTGCTTTAGAAATAGAATTGCTGTTGAAATAGAGTGGAACAATAAAGATCCATTTTATGACCGGGATTTAAATAACTTTCGCCTGCTTTTTGATCTCCGGGCAATAAGCGCCGGTGTTATCATTACCCGATGTGATGAACTACAAAACATATTCAAAGAGCTAGGTCGAGGCGCATCTTATGGCGCATCAACCACCCACATGAGTAAGCTTTTGCCGCGTATTGAAGGCGGGAGTGGTGCAGGTTGTCCGTTGTTAATTATTGGCATATCCAAAAAACTGTATGTTCAGGACGAGTAAACATGAAAGCATCAGATGATCTATTGAGCACCGTAGGCAAGAAAAAGTTCGCTACCATTCTGGCTGATCCACCTTGGCAGTTTCAAAACAGAACTGGGAAAATGGCGCCTGAGCATAAAAGGTTGCAGCGTTATCCAACTATGTCTCTACAAGAAATAAAAGACCTTCCGGTTGAAGCCATTGTTGAAGATACAGCGCATCTTTATTTATGGGTGCCAAATGCTTTATTGGCGGAAGGTATGCAGGTTATGGAGCACTGGGGTTTCACTTATAAAACCAATATAATCTGGTATAAAATCCGCAAGGATGGCGGACCGGATAGAAGAGGCGTTGGCTTTTACTTTAGGAACGTAACAGAAATAATCCTGTTTGGTGTCCGGGGAAAGAACGCTCGCACGTTGCAACCAGGACGGAGTCAGGAAAACATTATCTCATCAAGAAAGAGGGAGCATAGCAGAAAGCCGGATGAACAATATGATCTGATAGAAGCCTGTAGTTCCGGACCTCGTATTGAACTATTTGCACGAGGACCGAGAAAAGACTGGTTTGTTTGGGGTAATCAAGCAGATGAATATACCCCCGACTGGGAAACATACTCAAATCATTCTCAGTCAACTGTTGTGCCATTTCAGAAAATTGTCAAGGCTCTGTAATCTTTTAGCATAGACACCGCGCGCTTTATGCTAAAAAAGGAGAAAGACAATGAACTTAAAATACGCAAATAACAAGATAAGCGAAGAAGAGTATCTACAAAGCGAACTTGTTGCTGAAATAAAGCATGAATTGTTTGATGGTGAAGTTTATGCAATGGCTGGAGCTAGTGAAAATCATAATTTGCTATCTCTTAATATGGCTAGCGAGTTAAGAAATAAGCTTAAAGGCACACCTTGTAAAACTTTTATGTCTGACATGAAAGTTAAGGTCGGTAATGATTTTTTTTATCCCGATGTAATGGTGGTTTGTCAGCAGGATGATGAATTTGAATATTATAAACAAGCACCGGTAATCATCATTGAAGTCTTATCCAAATCTACCAGAAGGTTTGACCAAACTGCAAAACGTTTGAGATGCCAAAAAATTTCGACTTTGGGAGAGTATGTTTTAATTGAACAAACCATAGGAGAAATTCAGGTTTTTAGAAAAAAAGATCATTGGCAATCTTTTTATTACTATCTTGGCGATGCAATTACTTTTTATTCATTAGGCGTTACAGTTCTTGTTGAAGACATTTACTATCAAGTCAACAATGACGATGTACTTGCTTTTTTACAGGAAAAAAATCAAATAGCACTGTAAGATGGATATATCTTGATCTAGTATGGCGCACCATACTCCCATTATGCATTGCCCAATGGATATGAAACACAAACCATAATTTCGATTTATTACGCCGAGTGCGTGACGCTTTAGAAATTATCAACTAACGACAAAAGAACCTCTAAAAATCCAAAAAGCCTTATCCTTCAGGAAAACGGGATTTTTAGAAGCTCCCCTTAACCTCAACCACACCTAATACCATGAACGAAAAAATATCAAACAATGCAATGATTTACGCAACTCTTGCGCTTAACAGCGAAGTGGACCTGCAACGGGAATATCTGGACTCGGATGATATTCCCGAAGATGATCGCGACAACGAAGAAGAGATTCTTGTAGACCTCGAACAGGCTTTTATGGAGTTTGTCGATCTGTATAAAAACCGCTGCAAAAACGATAAAGAACTGCCCAGCATCGATGAATTACTGAACAGCCAATTATAGCCATGCACACGCTTTACGGCATAAAAAACTGCGACACCTGCAAAAAATCGCGTAAATGGCTTGATGAAAATGGTATAGCCTATCAATTTCATGATTTTCGGACTGATGGGCTGACTCCGGCACAGCTGAATGATTTTGCTACGCGTGCAGACTGGAATACCCTGCTTAACCGCAGCAGCACCAGTTGGCGGCAGCTCAGCGCCGAGCAGCAAACCGACCTCACGGCAAATAAAACCCTCCAGTTGATGCTGAACACGCCTACGCTGATCAAACGCCCGATTCTGGATACCGGCGATAAGCTGATC
This sequence comes from Methylococcaceae bacterium, assembly GCA_024636875.1. Classification (GTDB taxonomy): domain Bacteria; phylum Pseudomonadota; class Gammaproteobacteria; order Methylococcales; family Methylomonadaceae; genus JAGXGJ01. The sequence goes on from JAGXGJ010000093.1 coordinate 7,339, forward strand.
ATCGGTTTTAAAGCCGGGCACTACCAATGCGAGTTATAAGCGACACTCTGGAGCTTCTAAAAGACCTTGTTACCCGTGAATCGGTCACACCAGAAGATGCGGGCTGCCAGGATGTGCTCGCCGAACGTTTAACCAGGCTGGGTTTCAAGGAAGAACGCCTGAATTTTGCCGACACGCAAAATATCTGGCTGAGACGCGGCGATGCAAAACCGCTGTTTACTTTTCTCGGCCACACCGATGTTGTGCCTGCAGGCCCATTGGACAAATGGTTGTCTCCGCCTTTTGTGCCCACCCTGCGTGACGCCAAATTGTACGGCCGCGGAGCGGCCGATATGAAAGGCGGCATCGCCGCGTTTGTTACCGCCGTCGAACGCTTTATTGCCAGACACCCCGATCATCAGGGTTCCATTGCCATGATGATGACCAGCAACGAAGAAGGCCTAGCGAACCATGGTGTAGTTAAAGTCGTTGAAGTGCTGGAACAGCGTAGCGAAAAAATAGACTGGTGTCTGGTAGGCGAGCCCTCCAGCGATAAAAAAACCGGCGACGTGATTCGTGTTGGCAGGCGCGGTTCCTTGTGCGCTAAATTAACCGTTGCCGGCATACAAGGGCATGTCGCCTATCCTGAACTGGCTGAAAACCCGATCCACACCTTTGCCCCGGCCTTAAAAGAATTGACGGAAGAGGTTTGGGACCACGGCAATGAATTCTTCCCGCCCACCAGCCTTCAGGTTTCCAATATCAATGCCGGCACAGGCGCGGAAAATATCATCCCGGGCAGCGCAGAAGTACAGTTTAACCTGCGGTTCTGCACCGAACTCAACGAAGCCACGATTAAAAAACGCACCAGCGCCATTCTGGATAAATACGGTTTCAACTATGATTTGCAATGGCGCTTGTCCGGCAATCCGTTTTTAACCGAAAAAGGCGCGTTGATTGACGCCGCGCACGCCGCCATCAAAACCGTCACCGGCTGTGAAGCGCTGGATGATACCGGCGGAGGCACTTCAGACGGCCGTTTTATTGCACCGACAGGCGCGCAAGTTATTGAACTGGGGCCATTGAACGAAAGCATCCATAAAATCAATGAGCATGTGGGATTGGAAGACCTGGAGATTTTAAGCCAAATTTATGAACAGATACTGATTAATTTGCTGGCGCAGAAAACCGCCAGGAGGCTGTGAAAGTATTATTTCAACAACCGCATGGCATAAAACTCTTTTGATAAAAATAATGAATCGAATATAAATATGACATCACGCCGTTCCAACTCTTTTTAAAACAGGCTGCAGCTCTCAACGGTAGGTCGTGGCGTTTAACGACCTACCGAAACAAAAAAAATCCATCAACGTATCATTAATATCCGGCCACTGGGCATGAAGTTTATCGCCTTCGCAATACCACGTCTTTACGCCATTAGCACAGCCGGAATAAGCCATGCAGCCATTTTCAATTTTTTCAGGTATCGGCTCGCATTGATTACACGTCGCCCACCAACCGGAAGACTGCACACCATATTTCGGGAACAAGTGGTCATGCTTGCTGTATATAATCATAACGGGAATAGGCTTTGGACATTTGCGATCATGTAAATCCTGATAATCGATACCGGCGGCGCTGGGTGCAATGGCTTTGGGAATATGTCTGGTGCCTGCCGCCATAAATGCCAGTGCCATCGCGGCAGTACCGCCATCAGAATGTCCGGTAAGAAAAATACGCTGTTCATCAACACACCATTTTTTTGCAATCAAGGCAGGAATAGTACCGAGCTCAATAGTTGACGTAGGTGATAACTCGGGATGATCTGCATAAGCGACAATAAATCCCGCGGACGTTGCTTTCAGGGTAAGTCCGGTCAATTTTTCAGTCTTCGCCCGGTTCGATTGCGTATTCCGGTTCAAAGCTGCCACTGATTCCGGTTAATGTTGCCACCCTCTGGTGGTGATGTTTTAGCGTTTTTTGACGCGGGATAACTAAACGATATTCTGCTGCCTCTTTTCATTATTATTAAGAGGAAGCAGATGCCAGCTAATAGGTTATCGGCCTGGTTCAAATCAGGGTAACAGTTTTTGCTTCAATCTTGGTTAGTTAGCATTTAAACTCACGGTTCGCCCATTCAGACGGCCAGTTCATCAGATTTTCCCACAATGCCTTGATAAAGGCTGGGCGGGAAGCCAAGCAACGCTAAAATACGCAGCTGTACGGCATTTAGTTGCGTCATAC
>JAGXGJ010000094.1 GCA_024636875.1 Methylococcaceae bacterium
CAGTTTGAAGCCCCGGCACATACCCATTAAGATACATCCGGTCAATGCTTTCGACTTCCAGCGTAACATGTTTTTGAATTATTTCGGCAACGTTTTGAGATACCATAGTGGGGGCTCCGTTGGCTTTTATCTTTTAACCTTAATAAGGTCTGATCGCCCAGCGATCAAATACCGGCGTGGAAATTTTACCATACCGGCACCAGCGGAGCCCTCCCAACGCCATTAAGCACTGACCACGACTCGTTGGTCTGAGGCAAAGCCTCGTTAGATGTATGTCGTTTATCGCCTTTCAAACGTAACTATTCGGCATCAGATACGGTAACAACGAAGGGAGGTGTATCTTTTACAAGTGCCTTATAAGGCAATCATGGGACCGCGCCATACACAAACTGAAAAAGCTTATTTCGTCAACTTCAAATATTTTTGATACAAGCTCTCATGATCCTCAACATACCCTGGATCTTTATCGATGCACTCCACCGGACAAACTTCAATACATTGAGGCAAACCATGATGCCCTACGCATTCCGTACACAATTCAGGGTCGATAATATAAATATCCTCGCCTTGAGAAATAGCGCCATTCGGGCATTCCGGCTCACAGACATCACAATTGATACATTCATCATTAATAATAAGGGCCATACTCACTCCCGACTAAATTTCTCGATTAAACGCTGGTGCACAATATCAGGAACAAAACAGGACACATCGCCATTAAGTTGTGCAATTTCTCTGATCATACTTGAAGAAATAAATTCATATTGTTCGGCCGGCGTCATAAAAACGGTCTCCAATTGCGGCGCAAGCCGCCGGTTCATTCCCGCCAGCTGAAATTCATATTCAAAATCAGATACCGCGCGCAGCCCCCTTAAAATAACATTGGCGCCATGCTGTTTGGCACAATCCACCAGCAAGTTGCCGAAACCGATGACCTGCACATTAGAAAATTCGGGTGTCACTGCTTTTACTAAAGCAACGCGCTCTTCAAGAGAAAATAGTGGCGTTTTCCCTCTGTTAACAGCCACGGCAACAATAATTTCGTGATAAAGTTTTGAAGCTCTGGCTATCAAATCCAGATGGCCATTGGTGACAGGATCAAACGTACCCGGGTAAATTGCAATAGATTGCATAGTCTGTAGATTTTTAAAAAAGGCTGTAATTTTATACCAATATCTCCACTTTAACATACTCGTTATTAATATTAACGGAACATCTTATTTTGCTTTTCTCGTAATATGTTAATATGACAGCCTTAGATTTTTTGATTACTGTTATGACCGAGCCATCCAATCCTGGTCAATTAATCGACCGTTTCGGAAGAACCGTCGATTATTTGAGAATTTCTATCACTGATCGTTGTGATTTTCGATGCGTGTACTGCATGGCGGAAGAAATGACATTCTTGCCGCGTGCGCAGGTTCTGACGCTGGAAGAGATTTATACTGTAGCGAAAGCGTTTGCTGAGCTCGGTGTCAAAAAAATCAGGGTGACAGGCGGCGAACCCCTGGTCAGAAAAGATGCATTAAGTTTGCTGGAAAACATAGGCCGAATTGAAAGCCTGAATGAACTGGTAATAACCACGAATGGCTCCCAACTCGCTACCATGGCTGCTTCCTTAAAAGCGGCCGGCGTAAAACGCATCAATATCAGCCTGGATACACTGGATGCCGATAAATTTAGAGCGATCACCCGAACCGGTGACTTGCACCAGGTACTTAACGGGATCAGGACAGCTGAATCGGTCGGTTTTGAGCGGATAAAAATTAATGCCGTTATACTTAAAGACAGAAATCATGAGGAAGTCAACGAACTGGTACAGTTCGCAGTTGATCATGGCATTGACATCAGTTTTATCGAGGAAATGCCGCTGGGCATAGTCGGCCAGCATGACCGGTCAGAAGCCTATTATTCCAGCGACTTGATCAAAAACGATTTGGCGCGGAATTTTTCTTTGCTCGCAACGATTGAAAAAACCGGCGGTCCTTCAAATTATTATAAGGTTGCTGGCACTCAATCCCGCGTCGGTTTTATTTCTCCGCACAGTGAAAACTTTTGCGGCACCTGCAACCGTGTGCGCCTGACCGTTGAAGGGCGGCTACTGTTATGTCTGGGCAATGAGCATTCTGTCGATCTGAAAAAAGTGCTTAGAGCCAATCCGGGAAATACCGCTATTCTCAAGCAAGCCATTATCGATGCAATGCTGATTAAGCCTGAAAAACATGAATTTAATATCCATGAGCAGCCGGTCATATTACGCTATATGAATATGACCGGGGGTTAAGAGTATTAAGGTAACTCACAAAAAATACCAAAAAGCTCCAGTTAAACCGTAATCATAATTTTGATTTTTGCTTGCGCTCATAAGCAGCGAGTTGTTCGGCTGTCGCCTCGCTTTGAAATTTATCCTTCCATTCTTGATATGGCATACCGTAAATCGCTTCTCTGGCCTGTTCATAATCCATCTCAACTCCGCGCTCTACCGCCGCCGCTGTATACCACTTGGCCAGGCAGTTTCTGCAAAAATCCGCCAGAATCATTAGATCGATATTTTGCACCTCGGTATGCTGCTGCAAGTGACTGACTAGCAGCCTGAATGCCGCCGCCTCTAATTCTGTCTGTATATTTTTATCCATAGCTATTCTCCAAAATGAAGACTATTCTAGCAGATACAAGCATGCAAACATGTACATTCGTTAGTAAAGATTCTACAATATTACCTTTTCAAGTTTGCCATGGAAGACAACGCACTTATGATAATTCAGATCACCGTTTGACCACTCCCGCTTGCTACTATGAAACAGCTTATTGAGTTTTTCCCGATTATTTTATTTTTTGTCGCCTATAAGCTATATGATATTTACATTGCGACTGCCGTTATTATTGTGGCTACTGTTATTCAGGTAGCTTATACCTGGTTTAAACACCGCAAAGTCGAAACCATGCAATGGATTACGCTGGCATTGATTGTTGTATTCGGAGGAGCAACCATTTATTTGCATGATGAGCAATACCTTAAATGGAAATTTTCCATTATAGAATGGTTATTTGGGGCCGCTTTTTTAAGCAGCCACTTTATTGGCAAAAAAACTTTTATTGAGAGGATGATGTCCGGCAACCTGACCTTGCCCTCACTGATCTGGAAACGCCTGAATTTCAGCTGGGCCAGCTTTTTTATCAGCTTGGGTTTTCTCAATGTTTATGTCATGTACAATTACAATACCGATGACTGGGTTAACTTTAAAACATTTGTGGCGCCGGGTTTGATGGTTATTTTTATGGTTGTGCAAATGCTTTTTTTATACAAATATATCCCGGAAACAGAGGAATAAATGGCTTTATACGCAATTATCAGTGAAGATGTAGAAGATAGCCTGGAAAAAAGAATGTCTGCCCGCCCTGCCCACATTAATCGGCTGCAAGCGCTTCAAGACGCCGGACTCCTGGTGTTAGCCGGCCCGCACCCAGCAGTTGATAGTGACAATCCAGGTGAGGCGGGTTTTACGGGCAGCCTGGTCGTTGCCGAGTTTAATGATCTGGAAGCTGCCCAACAATGGGCTGATAGCGATCCCTACAACAAAGCCGGCGTTTACGCCAAGGTTACCGTTAAACCTTTCAAAAAGGTATTTCCACAATGACATCCGAAACAATTAAACGCTTGTTAAATGATGCTTTTAAACCTGAGCTATTAGAAATTATTGATAATAGCGCAGCTCATGCCGGACATGCCGGCGCAAGAAGCGGCGGAGGCCATTATCATATCACTATTGTCGCTGACGCTTTTGAAGGAAAATCGTTAGTTCAGCGCCACCAGCTTGTCTATAAAGCGCTGGGCGACATGATGAAACAACAGATTCATGCCTTAGGCATCAATGCTCTATCCCCCTCTGAAAAACCATAGGAATTAATAAATGAAAAAACAAATCATCCCCCTGCTTGTTGCAGTTACGGCACTGCTTGCTGCTTGTGACCAAAAAACCAGTACTCCGACTGTTGAAAAGGCTGATGCTGTTGCTGTCGTAAATGGCCACTATATTTCCAAAGCCACCCTGGAGCAGCTGGAAAAAGAAATCGCCGAGCGCGGTCATGGTCAAACTTTCCCTAAAGAAAAATTGATTGAAGAGCTGGTCCAACGTGAACTGCTGGTTCAGGACGCCATGCAAAAGCAATTGGATAAATCGCCTGAAGTCATAGCCCAGCTCGACAGCGCAAAAAAAACCTTATTGACACAAGCTGCTGTCCAGGATTACATAAAAGCTAATCCTGTTACCGACGCTGAAATCAAAGCTGAATATGACAGTAAAGTCGCCGGTGAAAACGGGACTGAATATAAAGCCCGCCACATTTTGGTTAAAACTGAAGCTGAAGCCAAAAAACTCATCGCAGATTTAGATAAAGGTGCGGATTTTGCCAAATTAGCCAACAAGCACTCATTAGACGCCAAAGAGTCTCAAAATGGTGGTGATTTAGGCTGGTTTGCTGCCGGTCAAATGGTCGCACCTTTCTCCGAAGCAGTCGCAAAACTGGAAAATGGTAAATACACTAAAACACCTGTGCAAACCCAGTTTGGCTGGCATGTCATCTTGAGAGAAGATTCCCGCGCGCAAACTCCGCCTCCACTGGAATCGGTCAAAGAGCAACTGATGCCTTACCTGCAGCGTAAAAAGGTCCAGAATATGGTAGAAACGTTGCGCAAACAGGCAAAAGTAGAAATATTGGTACCACTAACAGAAGAGCCGCCAAAAGCACCCGCTGATGCAGAAAAAGCACCGGCTGAAGCACCCGCAGCAGATAAAGCCGCTGAAACTGCTGAAACTGTAGAAAAAACAGCTGAGGAAGCAGCCGATAAAGTAGAGGAAACTGCTAAAGACGCTGAAAAAACGGTTGAAAAAGCAGCAACAAAAGCAGCCGATAAAGTGGAAGATGCCGCCGAAAAAGCAAAATCTTCTGAACCCAAAAAATAGCTCTTTTTAGTGTGCAAAAAGGGTGGCAACCTTGCCGCCCTTTTTTTATGTTATTTTTTCCAGGTACTGCAAAATAAACTGTACACTCCGGTTGCCCCTGAACTCATTAATATCCAGTTTGTATGCCGCCCTGATTTGTCTCAGCCCCAACCAAAGCTCCGGTTGATCGACAAAAAAAGCGATGGCGTCGATAACCAGATCACCACCCGGTTTTCTCAAGACTAATTTAAGATGCCGCTGTCCAACAATACGCGACTGAATCACATCAAATACCCCGTCAAAAACAGGTTCCGGAAATTCCTGCCCCCAGGTAGCAGCATTTTGTAATAAATCGGCGATTTCAAGCGTCATTTCCTGTTCAGTCAATTCGCCGTCAGAAAGTATTTTTTGTTCCAGGTCCACATCAGCCAGACGTTTACTGACCATATCATCAAAAGCCAGGGCAAATGGCGGAAAATCGTGCATTTTCAGACTCAAGCCTGCCGCCATGGCATGACCGCCAAATTTGCTCAGCAATTTTGGGTGCAATGCGGCAATATCGCTCAACACATCACGAATATGCACCCCTGCGATAGAGCGCGCCGAGCCTTTTATTAAATCCTTGCCCGCAGGGGCGAAAGCAATAACGGGGCGATGCAAGCGGTCTTTTATACGCGACGCCAGAATTCCTATGACACCTTGATGCCAGTTGGCATCAAATAAACAGACACCGGCAGGTAAATGGTGTTCATCCAGCGCCTTCATTTCACTCAACAACGCCATTGCCTCATGTTTCATGACGCCTTCAACCTCCCGCCTGTCATTATTCAACTCATCAAGCTGAACAGCCATGTCCTTTGCCAGCGCCGGATCATCAGTCAATAAACACTGAATCCCCAAGGACATATCGTCCATACGCCCCGCCGCATTCAGTCTGGGGCCCAGTGCGAAGCCCAAATCCGATGCCGCAATGGTTTGAGGATTTCTCCCCGATACGTCAATCAATGCCTTCAAGCCGGGGTGACAGCGTCCTGTACATATTCTCAATAAACCCTGATGCACAAGAACCCGGTTAGTTTGCTCCAGCGCAACCACATCAGCAACTGTACCCAGGGCGACATAATCCAGTAACTGAGCGAGATTCGGCTCCTGAAGCTGATTGCTATCAAACCAGTTCATTTCCCTTAACCGGCTTCTTAAGGCCATTAATACATAAAATATAACGCCCACACCAGCCAGTGATTTACAAGGGAATTTATCATCAGCCAGATTGGGATTTACGATGGCATCGGCTGCGGGTAGTTCATGACCCGGCAAATGATGATCGGTAATCAGAACTTTTATCCCTGCTTCTTTTGCCGCCTTTACGCCGTCAACACTGGATATGCCGTTATCAACGGTAATAATAACATCCGGGTTTTGCAGCTTAACCAGCTCGACGATTTCAGGGGTCAAGCCATAACCGTATTCAAAGCGATTGGGAACAACGAATAATACCTGCCCTGCCCCCATTAACTGCAAACCCTTGATAGCCACTGCGCAACTGGTTGCCCCATCGGCATCAAAGTCGGCAACAATGGAAATTCGTTGTTGCTTATTGATGGCAGAGATCAAATGAACAACCATCTCATCCATACCCGATAATAACCACGGAGAGGGCAATTTTGACAAGGTCCTGTCCAGCTCTGCTTCTGAAGTGACGCCTCTGGCTAAAAACAGTCGCTTTAACAGTGGATGAATATTACCCAAACAAGAAGGTTTTTTTTCAACAGAACGAACGACTATGGTTTTTTTTACGCCTTGATAATACATAATACATAAAGTGCCCAATAAAAAAGCCGGTTTTTGCCGGCTTTACATCAAATGCTTACGAATTTTATACTGTTTTTCACATTAAAATTCGTCTATAAATCTCCTGTCCAAAGCCCTCTCGGCACCCGCTCCCCGCGTTGCTCAACCTCCTGCATCCGTCCAGCAGGAGAGGGAATGAAAATGCTGAATTTTGATGTGTGATCAATAACCATGCAGCAAGCACAAAAAAATCTGTCTATCCTATTATTTCGGATTTTTCAAAACCGTTTTCGCCTCATGCCAGAATGCATCCAGCTCCTTTAATTCGCAGTCTTTTAAGCGCCGCCCAGACGCTTCTACCTGCTGCTCGATGTAGTGGAAACGCCTGGAGAATTTTTTAGTGCTTTCTTTAAGCGCCATTTCAGGATTGACGTTTAAATGACGAGCCAGATTAACTGCGACCAGCAGCAAATCTCCGATTTCTTCCCGGATATGCGCCTGATCTCCGGATGTCCATGCCTCCTTGACTTCATCCAGTTCTTCCTGGACCTTTGCAAAAACCGGCGGGACGTCCGGCCAATCAAAACCGTGTTGTGCAGCCCGATCCTGAATTTTTTCACATTCCATTAACGCTGGAAGACTGCCCGCAACACCTGATAAAACACTGCTCTGCGCAACAGCTTTATTTTTTTCCTGGCGCTCGGCGGCTTTGGCCTGCTCCCAGGCTTGATGGCGTTCTTCATCGCTGTCAAACACCGCATCGGCAAAAACATGCGGATGCCGGCGGATCAACTTTTCAGCAATGGCTGCCGAAACCTGATCAAAGTTAAACAGCCCACGCTCTTCGGCAATCCGGGAATGAAAAACCACTTGCAACAGCAAATCGCCTAACTCCGAGCGCAAATCATCCAGATCATTACGCTCAATCGCATCGACGACTTCGTAGGCTTCTTCAATCAAATAAGGAATCAGGCTGGTGAAATCCTGCTTAAGATCCCACGCGCACCCGTCCTCCGGGCGGCGCAGGCGAGCCATCAGGTCTAATAATTGTTGGGTATTTTTCAGCATTAAAATGAGCAGCCAAAGTTTTCGTGGTAGCGTTGTTTAAATTCGTCCATGTCAATTGAATGATTTTGGGTGCCGTGATGCTCGATTTTAATCGCGCCCATGAGTGAGGCAATTCTTCCGGTAGTTTCCCAATCCAGTTCATTCATCAGGCCGTACAAAATCCCGGCACGATAGGCGTCGCCGCAGCCGGTAGGGTCAAGCAAGGCTTCAGGTTTCGCAGAAGGAATTGTTATGCACTGCCCATTCGTGTAAATTTTCGATCCTTTACCGCCCAGGGTAATAATCAAGGCTTCCACCCGCTCCGCCATTTGTTCCAATGACAAACCGGTGCGTTCCTGCATTAACTCGGATTCATAATCATTCAAGGTCACCCAGGTGGCCTGATCGATAAATTTAAGCAATTCTGCGCCATTAAACATGGGCATACCTTGACCTGGATCAAAAATAAACGGTATATCCAGTTCTACAAACTGTTCGGCATGTAGCTGCATACCTTCTTTGCCATCGGGTGATATGATGCCTATGCTGATGTCTCTGTTGGTAGGAATCGAATTCATATGTGAGAAACTCATGGCTCCCGGATGGAACGCAGTAATCTGATTACCGTCTTCGTCAGTAGTGATATAAGCCTGACCCGTGTAATGATTATCCATAATATAAATCAATTCACCGGATAAACCATTCTGGCTCATCCATTGGCTGTAAGCTTCAAAATCATGACCTACAACTGCCATGGCTAATGCTTCTTCGCCAAGCAAATTCAAATTGTAAGCAATATTACCCGAACAACCGCCATATTCCCGGCGCATAACCGGCACTAAAAAGGATACATTCAGGATATGAACTTTTTCCGGCAATATATGGTTTTTAAATTTATCATGAAACACCATGATGGTGTCATAAGCCATTGATCCGCATATTAATGCACTCATCTCTATTCCTCTTTAAAATAAAATTAATGCCCAGGTTACTGCTGCCCAGGCCAAAGACATCATAACGGCGGCAGAACCTATATCCTTAGCTCTGCCTGATAATTCATGATGTTCGAAACCCACCCGGTCAACCACCGCTTCTACCGCTGAATTTAATAATTCAACCAGCAGAACTAAAACCATACTGCCGATTAACAACAGTTTTTCAATATTGGTTTCTCCCAGCCAGATTGCGAGAGGTGTTGTTATCACAAACAGAATAACTTCCTGTCTGAATGCCTCCTCGTGTTCCCAGGTTGCTTTAAATCCAGCAACAGAGAAATAACAAGCATTAACAAGGCGTTTAAAGCCTTTTGCATTTTGATTTGCCATTGTTTCACTATTATCCGCATTAATAAGGAGTGAATCGTATCTAATTTAAATGTTTAAAAATTCAGGTATTGAACGTTAACATCATTGCTCAATATGCACTCGATAGGCATAAGCATCCATTAACTGATCCAAATCCGATAGATCATCTGCCTTGATACAAAAAAACCATGCCTGATAAGGCGAATTATTGACTTCCTCGGGTTCATCTGCCAATGCTACATTAACAGCAACAATTTCACCGGCAACCGGGCTGAACAGGTCTGAAGCAGTTTTAACAGATTCAACCACGGCACATTGCTCGCCTGCCTTTACCTTGCTCCCCAACTCAGGCATCTCAATATAAACCAGATCTCCCAACTGCTCCTGAGCAAAATCGGTTATCCCCACACGAACTACATTATCGTCTTCCAGTTGCGCCCATTCATGCGTCTCCGCATACTTTAAATTTTCCGGTAAATCACTCATGCTAATCCCTCAAAAATAATCAGATAAGGTAACAAGATTCAAGATGCGAGAAACAAGGCGCACTTCTAAACCTTGAATCTTGACCCTTGAACCCTTAGACTACAGCGACATATATTAACAAACATCTTTAAAACATGCCTGAGATACTGATCTACACCACCAAAATTTGTCCCTACTGCGTTATGGCTAAACGCCTTCTCGACAAAAAAGGAGCCGCTTATACCGAAATTAATGTGGATATTCGAGCCGGCCTGAGAGAAGAAATGATGCGCAAAACAAACCGCCGGACGGTGCCACAAATCTATATAGGCGATCTTCATGTTGGCGGCTTTGACGAATTATATACCCTGGACCAACAGAAGAAACTGGATGCTTTACTGACATTTGCTTAAAACAATTGGTCTTCTGACAAACAGCATTAAAATACGACACAGAGCTAATAGAAGAAAGTCAAGGAAAGCCACCATTTTTGTTCTACCGTTTCATCAATAAAAAGATGGCAAACGCTAAAACTGTCTTACCCCACGGCCTGCACGGATTAGCATAAACAATAACTGGCTTGGGGAGAACCTGAAGCTATTGTCTAACGAGGCTTCGCCTCAGACCAACGAGTCGTGATTTGGTCGCTTTTTTGTTACACTGTGGCTCTAGCCCTTTTGGCTAACACTTCGTGAGGATGCACATGTAATTCCTGTAATTCGGACTCAAGAACGCACATTATTTTGTACGTTACGCTGACGCTGTTTAATCCGCCAGCGACTACTCTAGTCACTATCCGTAAGTGGTGCACCCTACAAAGTGGTTTTAAAAAAGCCCCTTTTTTGGAGAGAGGATTTTTATTGCCTAAATTTTTAAACTTGACTCATTTTTAAAGATCTTCTCACCTAAAGGTATCTAAAGGTATCTAAAGGTATCTAGTGAATAAAGCCCCTACAGCCTTGGGAAAATGCGGCATTCCACTGCCATTTGATGGGTGCGGTATTCGCTGGACGGACGGGCGGCGGCCTCCTGGCGAGAACCACTCCAGCTCCTTCATCTGCCAACTTGTAAAACAGCATTGAAAATTTGCCGCTTTCGGCGTCTATTTTACCCATTTGAAAAATATCCCGCTCTTCAAATGTGAGCCAAACCATGAAACTCACTCTGGTTCAACCTAACGCCGACGCTATGCCTATAATTTGGTGTTACAACTTGAGATTGTTGACGGATGACTTTCAATTGTTACCGCGTCTTTGACCTCGCGCCTTACCCTGGATTTTTTTGTTATTAAATCCTGTTTTGATCGGCGATTTCGGCTTTTTTTGGATAACTCAGCTTGTGCAAGATTTTGCACAGGCTCCACTTCTTCTTGTTGATTATTGCTGTTAATGTCTATTTTCTGGAACTGGCCGTCCTGCTCACATACCAGCTGAAATATCTCATTCTCAAGCACAGCAACAGCCTCTTTCACCTGTTCGTGCCTCGGATGTTTAGGGTTGTGCAGGGGGCTGCGGACATCATTCATTATTTCATCAAGAATCTGTTGCGCTTCTCTTAATTTTTCATGGTCTAAATAATTATATTGTGGTATTTTCATTGGGCGGTCTTCAATGTTAAGGCTATTAGCCAGACTCATTTTGTACGTGTGACAAGTTCGGATGTTAATATGTTTCCAACGAATAACACCAAGTCCATAAATACTCGCTTTGGAAACGCTGGATGTTGAAAAGAGTGTAGAAAACAATGCTGCATTATGCCGAAAATACCGGTTGTTTTTATCTTATCTAATTATCAGAAAATTAAAGAAATAGCTCTATAGCCGGAACAAGCGCATGTCTTATTCGATACCACATGATGTTTTTCTTTTACTGGGAGCAGCGTTTAACAATGATCGAGAAAAGGCGGAAATATTGATCGGGATTACTGTTTTCGGGTTGACCTTATTTAATCCTGCGTTCGTCAAATGAGCCCGGCTGGTTATGAAATAAAGCGAGTTCGTAATTGGACTATGCAAAGCGCAGCCCAGCGCTAGTTGTCCCAATGTGTTGAGTTACGGGTTACGGCTAACGCCAACCCACGGAACTTGGCGTTGCTTGGTTGCTCCTGTTTTACCGCTTCAGTTTTGCTTTAAGCATTTTATTAACTTCACCCGGATTTGCTTTACCCTGCATTTCTTTCATTACCTGCCCGACAAAGAAAGCGAACACTTTATCCTTACCGCTACGGTATTGCTCAACCTGACCCGGATTACCGGCAATGATTTTATCAATAATAAGCTCTATTGCGCCGGTATCAGTGATTTGTTTTAAACCTTTTGCGGCGATAATTTCATCGGCTGTGGCGGTGCTTTGCCACATTTCTTCAAAGACTTGTTTGGCGATTTTTCCGGAAATAGTTTTGTCGCGAATGCGCGCCAATAAACCCGCCAGGCGTTCGGAACTGACAGGCGAATCCATAATCTCCAATCCGGCTTTATTGAGCGCGGCGGAAAGCTCGCCTGTTATCCAGTTGGCGCATAGCTTTGCTTCGCAACCTGATTCTTTAAGCGCTGTTTCGAAATAATCAGCCAACTGGCAGGAATACGTAAGAATAGCCGCATTCTCTTCATCCAGTGCGTATTGGTCCTTAAAACGGTGTTTTTTAGCCTGCGGTAATTCAGGCAATTGCGCTTTTATCACAGCCTTGTAATCTTCGCTTATAAAGACGGGTAACAAATCGGGGTCGGGAAAATAGCGGTAATCATTGGCCTCTTCCTTGCTGCGCATCGATCGCGTTTCATCCTTGACGGAATCATACAAACGGGTTTCCTGAACGACTTTACCGCCGTTTTCTATCAGCTCGATCTGACGCTCGATTTCATAATTGATGGCTTTCTCGACAAACTTGAACGAATTGATGTTTTTTATTTCAGCCCGTGTACCAAATTCATTCTGGCCTTTTGGACGCACCGATACGTTGGCATCACAGCGGAACGACCCTTCCTGCATATTGCCGTCACAAATATCCAGATAGCGCACCAGCTCATGCAGTTGTTTCATATAAGCGACGGCTTCTTTCGCCGAACGCATATCCGGCTCGGAGACAATTTCCAGCAGCGGCGTACCGGCACGGTTTAAATCAATCCCGGTCAAGCCATGAAAATCTTCATGCAGCGATTTACCGGCATCCTCTTCGAGATGGGCACGGGTGATGCCGATGCGCTTGCTTACTCCATCGACTTCAATTTCCAGATGCCCCTTGCCGACAATCGGCAATTCCATTTGACTGATCTGATAACCTTTGGGCAAATCCGGGTAAAAATAATTTTTTCTGGCAAAAACGGAATAAGGGGCGATTTCCGCTTCAATTGCCATACCAAAAATGACTGCTTTATGTACGGCTTCTTCATTTAATACCGGCAACACGCCGGGCAAGCCTAAATCAACTGCACAGGCTTGAGTATTGGGTGCTGCGCCATAAGCAGTAGGAGCACCGGAAAAAATTTTCGATTTGGTGGCCAGTTGGGTATGAATTTCGAGGCCGATGACTGTTTCCCATTCCACTTGTTTGCTCCTTACTCAAAACCTTTGGGGGGTTGTAAATGCCAATCTGTGACTTGCTGATACCGATGAGCAATGTTCAACAATCTGTCTTCGGCAAAATAATTGCCGATAATTTGCAGGCCTACCGGTTTATCTTTGACAAAGCCGGCGGGAATCGAAATAGCAGGCACCCCTGCGAGGTTGATGGCAATGGTATAAATATCCGACAAATACATTTCAATCGGATTGCCGATTTTTTCACCGATGCCAAAGGCAGTGGTAGGCGATACCGGCCCCATAACCACATCGACCTGCGCTAAAGCATTTTTGAAGTCTTCACTGATTAAACGGCGTATTTTCTGCGCTTTAATATAATACGCATCGTAATAGCCCGCGGATAACGCATAAGTGCCCATGAGAATGCGTCGTTTTACTTCCTTGCCAAAGCCTTCGCCGCGCGAGCGCGTATACAAATCGGTTAAATCCGCCGGGTTTTCACAGCGGTAGCCATAGCGTACGCCGTCAAAACGCGACAGGTTTGCCGAACATTCAGCGGGCGCAATCACATAATAAGCCGGAATGGCCAAGTTAAGGTTAGGCATGGCTATTTCCCTGATTTCCGCACCCAGTTTCCGGTATTCATTGACAGCTGTTTCAAGGGCTGCAGCCACATCACTGTTTAGACCGTCGCCAAAAAATTCTTTGGGCAAACCGATTTTCAGGCCTGCAATCGAGTTATTTAGCCCTGCGCTGTAGTCAGGCACAGGCAGATCGACGCTGGTTGAGTCTTTTTCATCAAATCCCGCCATGGTTTGCAGCATGATGGCCGCATCCTCAACGCTGCGGGTCATGGGCCCGCCTTGATCCAGACTGGACGCATAGGCAATCATGCCGTAGCGGGATACGCGTCCGTACGTGGGCTTTAAGCCGGTAATACCACAAAGAGCCGCGGGCTGCCGTATCGAGCCGCCGGTATCTGTACCGGTAGCAGCAACTGCCAGCCGTGCCGCCACGGCTGATGCTGAGCCGCCTGACGAACCGCCTGGAACGGTATTCATATCCCAGGGATTTTTAACTGGACCATAATAACTGGTTTCATTGGATGAACCCATGGCAAACTCGTCCATATTGAGCTTGCCCAGCAGCACCGCGCCCGCCTGATTGAAATTTTCGACCACAGTAGCATTGTAGGGAGCAATAAAATTATCCAGCATTTTAGAACCACAAGTGGTTTTAACGCCTTCAGTACAAAAAATATCTTTTTGCGCAATGGGTATGCCGGTCAACAGCTCAGGATTTCCGTTAGCAAGCCGAACATCAGCTGCTTTGGCATTCCGCAGCGCTGAATCTTCGCTGATGGTTATATAGGTATTCAGCTTCTGATGTCGTTTGATCCGTTTTAAAAAAGCCTGCGTCAGTTCTACGCTGGAAAATTCACCGGAGCGCAAACCCTGAGCTAATTGTATAATTGTTTTGTTGTGCATTGTCTGCCTTCCCTTTATTCAATCACTTTCGGCACTAGATAAAGACCGGCTTCTACTTGTGGTGCAATAGTCTGAAATTTTTCACGATTATCCCGCTCCGTGACGACATCATCCCTTAACCGCTGTACCTGATCCATCGGGTGGGCCATCGGTTCGATGCCGTCAGTATTTAGCTCATTCATCCGAGCCATCAACTCCAGTATCCCAGACAAATCCCTTGCATAAGATTCAACATCCTGCTCGTCTATCCCCAAGCGCGCCAAATGGGCAATTTTTTTCACTTCATCCGTCGTTAACGACATTTTTTACTCCATAACAAAGTCAGTAAGAAAGGTGGACCGTATAGAACCAAAACACGTGCCTTGCTCCTCGTATCTTTCGTCTTTCACCTTGTATAACGTATTCCTCAGCTGTACTATGTATATTACTACAAATAAGCTAGTTATAGCTTGCTCAAATACCCGCTTGATTGATAAAGTAGTGGTATTTTTAATTTCCTAAAGGAAACAGGTAAAAATGTTCAAAAGATTTCGCGGCCTTTTCTCCAACGATCTGTCGATAGACCTTGGAACCGCTAACACCTTGATATACATCCCCGGCCAGGGAATTGTACTTAATGAACCATCAGTTGTTGCCATCAAGGAAGACAAGATTCGTGGTGCAAAAACCATTGTTGCTGTTGGCCTTGAAGCAAAACAAATGTTGGGGCGCACACCAGGCAATATCACTGCTATCCGCCCGTTGAAAGACGGTGTAATTGCTGATTTCGCTGTAACCGAGCGAATGTTGCGATTTTTTATTGAAAAAGTCCATAAAAGCAAATTTTTGCGCCCCAGCCCGCGCATTCTAATCTGCGTGCCTTGCGGTTCAACACAAGTGGAACGGCGAGCTATCAGGGAATCCGCTGCAATGGCCGGCGCACGCGAGGTTTATTTAATTGAAGAGCCGATGTCCGCAGCTATAGGCGCCGGTTTACCTGTCAATGAACCGTGTGGCTCAATGGTGCTTGATATTGGCGGCGGCACTTCTGAAGTGGCAATCATATCGATCAACGGCATTGTCTATTCAAACTCTGTCCGTATCGGCGGTGACCGTTTTGACGATGCCATCATCAATTATGTCCGCAGAAATTACGGCACTTTAATTGGCGAAGCGACAGCCGAAAGAATAAAACTGGAGATTGGCACTGCTTACCCGGGCAACGAGGTGCAAGAAATAGAAGTTAGAGGCCGTAATCTGGCGGAAGGCGTGCCACGCAGTTTTTCCTTAAACAGCAATGAAATTCTGGAAGCCTTGCAGGAGCCGCTGTCCGGCATCGTCAGCGCTGTAAAACTGGCTCTTGAACAAACCCCGCCTGAACTTGGATCTGATGTTGCGAACCGGGGAATATATTTAACAGGCGGCGGAGCTTTATTGAAAGATATCGACCGCCTTGTTTCGGAAGAAACAGGTCTGCCAGTGCACATCGCTGATGATCCACTCACCTGTGTTGCCAGAGGTGGTGGTATGGTTTTGGAAATGCTGGATAAAAAAGGAATCTCAACGTTCTCGCTCGAGTAAGCCCCTTAAAAACTTTTTCTGACGCTCAATCGAAAAGCCAAACCGGTCGCTGCACTTTTAAACTGAAAAGTAATCGATCAAATGTTTTTTCATTTTATTAAAAGGCTTTTGTTTATCTGTTTACGAGGGATCCCGCTATAAAACTATTATTTGCCTCCGGTCCATCAATCAACACCCGTCTGCTTGTAGCCATCATCGCTTCCGTTGCTCTGCTTGCTACCGAGAACAAAAGCCAACAATTGGATCCACTGCGGGTAACATTATCAATTTTCATAGACCCAATAAAATATCTGGTCGATTTGCCTGCTATACTGGTCAAAAATGCTACCGACACCGTTATCTCATATGAGGCCTTAAAAAGGGAAAATGAAAGATTACGGGAGGAGCAACTCATCCATCAAACCCGGCTGCTTAAATTTGCTGCGCTGGAAAAAGAAAATATTCGTTTGCGTGCCTTATTAGAAAACTCTTTTGAACTCGGTGAACAGGTTTTGGTTGCCGAATTATTATCGATTAATACGGCGCCGTATGAACATATCGTTGTCGTCAACAAAGGCACCCGTTTTGGCGTTCATCCCCAACAAGCGGTACTGGATGCAAACGGTGTTGTCGGGCAGGTTTTCAGGGCATTTCCATTCAGCTCCGAAATTATGTTAATTACCGATCCGAATCATGCCATTCCCGTCCAGGTCAACCGCAACGGTTTATTAACTATCGCAGTAGGCAGCGGACAGTTGAACCGCTTGGTGTTGCCTTTTTTACCCAGCAATGCGGATATTCGCCCTGGCGACTTATTGATCACATCAGGTTTAGGCGGTACTTTCCCAAAAGGCTATCCGGTGGCTGTCGTCGATAAATTTGCCTCACAGCCCAATAAAGCATTCGTCAACATTACTGCGACACCCAAAGCCCACCTGGACCGCAACAGAGAACTGATGATAGTCTGGAGCAACTCAAAGCCGATTCCGCTCATTTCAAAGCCAACAGCAAATGCTCCAGAAACCAGTACCCTTATCAATGAATAAATACGTCGGATTTGGCCGCATTGCCTTGACCATAGTCCTGGCAATGGGTCTTAGAATAGCACCCTGGCCGGGTGTTTTAGCGGACTTCAATCCTGACTGGGTGCTGTTAGCACTTATTTACTGGTCACTTGCCGTACCTGAACGCGTAGGCATTTTTCATGCATGGACATTTGGCTTGCTCACCGATGTCTTAACCGGCAGGCTGCTTGGTCAATACGCCCTGGCTTATTCATTGGTAATCTATATTTGCCTGAAATTACACAAACGTTTGCGCCAATTTCCTTTGATTCAACAGGGATTGTTTATTTTTTTCTGCTTACTGCTGTCGCAATTACTGCTTTTTATAATAATGAATATTCAGCATCCTGCGCAACTTCACGCGACTTTCTGGCTGCCTGTTCTTACCGGCACAGTATGTTGGCCCTTGGTCTATACTGTATTGCGCTTTGTCCGTTTGACACGACGTACTCAATAGCATACACAGCAACACATGCGCCGCATCTATCCTGTAAAAGACAATAAAGTTGAAAACCATCTATTTCTCAACCGCATTGTTGCTGCATTCATTATTATTATCTTGTTAACGTTAGGCCTGATTGTTCGCCTGATGTATTTGCAAATTGCCGGCCACGAACATTATGCATCGCTGGCAAAAGATAACAGCATCAAAATTGTCCCTCTGGTGCCAACCCGAGGCAAAATTTATGACCGGCACGGCAAGATTCTGGCAGAAAACAGGCCCTCGTACAGCCTGGAACTCATCCCTGAAAAGATCCCTGACCTTAACGACACGCTGTCAAGGTTACAAAAACTTCTTGCCATTCCGGACGAAAAAATCGAACTCTATCAGAAGCTGCGCAAACGCCAGAAACGCTTCACCAGCACGCCGTTGTTGTTAAACATGAATAACGAAGAACTGGCAAAATTTGCCGTAGCCAGGCCTTTTTTTCCCGGCGTCGATATCCAAACTCGTCTGGTCCGGCATTATCCCTACAGTGATCTGGCGGCTCATGTGATTGGCTATGTAGGCCGCATTAACGAAGCGGAACTTAAGGAATTGCCGGTCGCCGAATATCGCGGCTCTTCTCATGTTGGTAAACTGGGTATAGAGGGTTCCTATGAAACGCTGCTGCACGGCAAAACCGGTTACGCAGAAATTGAAACCAATGTCCATGCACGACTTCTCAACATTCTAAATGAAAAAGTTCCAGACCCGGGCGCAAACCTGTATTTGACACTTGACATTGATTTACAAAAAACCGCTTATGATGCTTTGGGCAATTTCGATGGCGCTGTCGTCGCCATTGAAATTAAAACTGGCGGCGTACTGGTCTTTGCCAGTCGGCCTGGATTCGACCCTAATCCTTTTGTCGTCGGCATATCTAATGATGACTATCAAGCGCTGCAATCATCGACAAATCAACCGCTCTTTAATCGTGCGCTCCGGGGATTATATCCGCCCGGTTCCACGATCAAGCCGTTTATCGCGCTGGCGGGACTTGAATATGATGCGATCAGCCCACAGCAAAAAATTTTCTGCCCGGGCTATTATCAAATACCCGGAGTGAGTCATAAATACAGAGACTGGAAAAAAGGCGGGCATGGCTCAGTCAGCTTGAACAAAGCCCTTACTGAATCTTGCGATGTGTATTTTTATCGTCTGGCTGCGGCGCTGGGCATAGATCATATGCATAGTTTTTTGCAGAAACTTGGCTTTGGTGAAAAATCAGGTATTGATCTGGTCGGGGGAAAATCAGGCTTAATGCCCTCGCGCGAATGGAAGCGTGATCGAAAAAATCAGGTATGGTACCCCGGGGAAACCTTGATCACCGGCATAGGCCAGGGTTATCTTCAGGTTAGTCCTTTACAACTGGCCAGAGCAACGGCAACGCTGGCGAATAGGGGGAATGTTGTGACACCTTTTCTGGTAAACAAAATCGCCACCGCCCAGACAACTCTCCCCGGCCCTGAAACCCACCAGCAAACCATCCCGCTTAAACCGGACAATATCGATGCTATTGTTGCCGCCATGGTTAATGTTGTTCATGGCGCGCACGGCACTGCCAAGCGCATTAACCAGGACATCGGCTATCAAATCGCGGGTAAAACAGGGACCGCCCAAGTACTGGGCATTAAACAAAACGCAAAATATAACGAAAATGACATTGACATCAAATTTCGTGACCATGCTCTATTTATTGCTTTTGCCCCGGCAGATGATCCTAAAATTGCCGTCGCCGTCGTGGTTGAAAATGGTGGCCACGGTGGTTCAGTCGCGGCACCCATCGCAGGACAGGTTATCAAACAATTTTTAAAGGCAAATGATGAACACTGAAACCCGTCGAGAACAATTTCAGCCGCCTTCACTGCTAGGCACTCTGCTCAGAAAGCTGCACATAGACATTCCGTTGTTTATTGGCCTTTTTCTTACTTCCTTGCTTAGCTTCGCAATTTTGTACAGCGCCGGCAGTCAGGATATGGACATACTGACCCGCCAGGCTGCGCGCATCGGACTAGCTTTTCTGTTAATGACGGTACTGGCTCACATAGACCCTTATCAGTTTAAACGTTATTCCGTGCTGCTGTTCGGCCTGGGTATTTTCCTGCTTGTTGCTGTGTTAATCATGGGGCAGACAGGTAAAGGTGCGCAACGCTGGCTGGAACTGGGTTTTTTCCGTTTTCAGCCTTCAGAAATGATTAAAATTACTACGCCGATGATGATCGCCTGGTATCTGGCTGATCACCCGTTGCCGCCGAATGTCAAGCAACTGTTTACAGCGACAATTCTTATTTTTGTCCCGACCTTATTAATAGCCAAACAACCTGATCTCGGTACTGCACTACTGGTTGCAAGCTCCGGCGTCGGCGTCCTTTTTTTTGCCGGACTTTCCTGGCGACTTATGCTGGCGATCATCGCCGTGCTGTCTTCATTTACCCCCATCATTTGGCATTATATGCGCGACTACCAACGCGATCGGGTACTCACCTTCCTAAACCCTGAAACTGATCCCTTGGGCAGAGGCTACCATATTATTCAATCCAAAATAGCCATCGGTTCAGGCGGTATCTATGGTAAAGGCTGGCTAGGCAGCACCCAATCGGAACTGGATTTTTTACCTGAAAGTTCTACCGACTTTATTTTTGCCGTATTTGCCGAGGAATTCGGTTTATCCGGCTGCCTGGGCTTGTTAATTCTGTATCTGTTAATTATCGGACGCAGTCTGTACATCGCCTCTCAGGCTCAGGACACCTACAGTCGACTATTGGCGAGCAGCCTGGCTTTTACTTTTTTTGTTTATGTTTTTGTTAACATCGGCATGGTCATAGGCATCCTGCCTGTTGTTGGTGTGCCTTTACCTTTGATCAGTTACGGCGGCACATCTATCGTAACCTTACTGGCCGGTTTCGGCATTCTTATGTCAATCCACACTCATAAAAAATTTCTTCCACTCTGATGAAACTAAAAACTACCTTAGCCCGCATACTAATCAGCGGCATTTGCCTGACTGTGAATTCATGTGCCACAAACATAAAAGGGCCAGAATCGATCACCAAGCCTGAAAAATATCCCGTAAAAACCTACCCGTCTGACACATCGAAAGCTAACGGGATCCTTCAAGCCGTTGACATACAAGCAGCAATTAATGTCTTTATCAAAAAGATGGTAACAGCGCACCAGTTTAACGAAGCCGAGCTTACCCGGCTGTTTCAATCCGTCGAAATTAAAGAGGATATTCTCAAAAGAATTTCGTCACCCGCAGAAGGCTTGCCCTGGTATAAATATCGCAAAATATTTATGACCGATGCACGTATCAACGGCGGTGTAAAATTCTGGCAAGAAAATGAGCCTGCATTGACCGCTGTCGAACAACAGACAGGTGTTCCGGCGGAAATTATTATTGCCATCATCGGCGTTGAAACCCTTTATGGACAAAAGACCGGCAACCATCGAGTCATTGACGCCCTGTCCACACTGGCTTTTGCCTATCCACCACGCGCTAAGTTCTTTCTCAGTGAGCTGGAAAACTTTTTGCTATTGTGCCGCGACGAACACATGAACCCCCTGGAGCCAACAGGCTCTTATGCCGGCGCAATGGGGATGCCGCAATTCATGCCCAGCAGCTTCAGAAGCTATGCCGCGGACTTCGATAACGACAGCCGCCGCGATATCTGGCATAACAAAGGCGATGTGATCGCCAGCGTTGCCAATTACCTTGTCAAGCATCGGTGGCAGACCGGCCAGGCTATAGTTATCCCTGTGCGTGCGGCAGGGGAAAATTATAAAACCGCATTGACCAGGGATCTTAAGCCAGACTTAAGGCTTGACGCGTTAGAATCTTTAAATTTGAAAATATCGAGGCCGCTACCTTCAAGTACTAAAGTAAAACTGCTTGCTTTTGAACAGCAACAAGGTGATGAGCTCTGGGCCGGTCTGGACAACTTTTATGTCATTACCCGATACAACCACAGCCCCCTATATGCCATGGCTGTTTATCAGTTAAGCCAATCCATTCTAAATAAAAAAGGTCATTTCCCATGAAAAAACTCATATTAGCAATTTTAATGATTGCCCTATACGGGTGTACTACAGAACAAATTAAAACGACCGAGGCTACATTTCATTTACCGGCGTCTATTGATCACACAGCTCACACAGCAGCCAGTCATCAATCAAGACAGCATTTGATATTGCCAATGAATAATCATGATGAACCCAATGAGATTGCCCAACAAGAAAATCTGCTGCCGCGTATTGCCCGCTACATAAAACAGGGTATTGCTTCATGGTATGGTCCCGGATTTCATGGAAAGAAAACCGCTACCGGCGAAATATTTGACATGTATGCGATGACTGCCGCTCATAAAACGCTGCCGATTCCTTCTTACGCCCAGGTAACCAATCTGGAAAATCACCGCAGTATTATTGTCAGAATAAATGACAGAGGTCCTTTTGTCGGCAACAGAGAACTGGACTTGTCCTTCGCTGCCGCAAAAAATCTGGATATGGAACAAGACGGCCTGGGGGCAGTAGAAATCAAGGTAATATCGCCCAGCCAAGCCTTGCCTCAAATGCAACAAATTGCAGCCACACAAGGGCAAAATGTATATCTGCAGGTTGGCAGTTTTGGCAGTGAAAGAAAAGCCATGAAATTAAAAAAGAAAATTGCCGCCAATCATTTACCCGAGCCTGATATTCGCTCATCTACCTACAAGAAATCGACCCTTTACAAAGTTCAAATGGGACCGATTAACTCAACAGCCACAGCTTATCAACTGAATGAACAACTGGCGGAAATAGGCATAACCGATACACAATTTGTTACTGAATCCAGACTTTCTCAAACCTCGCGTGCTACAATGTAAGTTGTTTTACTGTCGATGTTAGAGAGCAATGAACCCTTTTAAAAAATTTACCCTGTTTTTATTTTTTTGCCTGCTGGTCACCCTCTTTCAGGCAAACGCAGAAAACGCTGAAATAGTTACCCCTCCTGCCCCCACAATAGACGCCAGCGCCTATATATTACAAGACTTTCATACTGGCAAGGTACTGGCGGAAAACAACGCGGATGCCAAGCTTGCCCCCGCCAGCCTCACCAAGATAATGACCGTTTATGTGGTGTTTAAGGAACTCAGCAATAGCCACTTACATCTGGACGATATGGCCACCATCAGCGAGAAGGCGTGGAAAACGCCCGGTTCACGCATGTTTATTGAGCTCGGCAACCAGGTTAGTGTTGAAGATCTGCTAAAAGGTGTCATCATTCAATCCGGTAACGATGCCAGCGTGGCACTGGCTGAATATGTTGCAGGCCATGAAACAACTTTTGCCGACATGATGAATCAACATGCCGCACGACTGGGAATGACGAATAGCCATTTCAAAAACAGTGATGGACTGCCGATGGAAGATCATTACACCAGCGCACGTGATCTGGCTATTCTGACTGCGGCTTTAATTAAAGAATTTCCTGACTACTATCGCTGGTTTGCAGAAAGAGAATTTACCTTTAACAAAATAACGCAGCAAAACCGCAACAAGCTGCTTTCGCGTGATGAATCCGTTGACGGCGTTAAAACCGGATTTACCGATGAAGCAGGCTATTGCCTGGTTGCATCAGCGCTCAGGGAAGACATGCGACTTATTTCAGTAGTCATGGGAGCAAAAAGTACGAAAGCCAGAGCTAGCCAGAATCAGAATCTACTCAACTACGGCTTCCGGTTTTTTGAATCGCACAGGTTGTATGAAGGAAATAAACCTCTAAATGAAGCAAGAATCTGGAAAGGTGCCAGTAAAAGCATACCGTTAGGCTTGGCCGAAGATATTTTTGCGACCATTCCCCGCCGCCATTATAATGATCTTAAAGCCGTTATTACGGTTGATAAAAAAATTACAGCGCCAGTGGAAGAAGGCGCCAAGCTGGGCTCTGTCAAGGTTACGCTCAAAGATGACGTGATCGCTGACAAAGATCTGATAGCCCTGAAATCGGTGGATAAAGGCAACATTTTTCGAAGACTCTATGATGGCGTCATGATAATGATCGAGGAGCCGGATGGAAAATAAAACTGTTTACCTGAACGGTCAGTATCTGCCACTTAATGAAGCCAAAATATCGGTACTGGATCGCGGATTTTTATTCGGCGATGGGGTTTATGAAGTCATCCCTTCCTACTCCGGTCATTTATTCCATTTTCAGGACCATTTGAAACGTTTGGAAAACAGCCTGGCGGCTATTCGTTTGTCCAACCCCCACACCAGTGAGCAATGGCTGGAAATTCTGACCCCGTTACTGGATGCAAATTTCGATCAGTATATTTATCTTCAGATTACGCGCGGAACTGCAGAAAAAAGAGATCATGCCTTTCCATCCAATACACCGGCTACTGTTTTTGCAATGTGCTCAAATATCGTCCCTTTACCCGGTTTAAATGCAGGGGTAAAGGCCATCAGCATGGATGACAGCCGCTGGAAGTTATGCAATGTCAAAGCCATCACGCTATTGGGTAATATTTTGCACAGACAAGAGGCTATAGACCAGGACTGTACTGAAGCCCTGCTGGTGAAAGATGGTTTTGTAACTGAAGGAGCCGCCAGCAACGTTTTTGCGGTTATTGATGGCGTCTTGTGTACGCCGCCCAAAGGCAATGACATCTTGCCTGGCATTACCCGCGATGTTATTCTGGATATTGCAAGAAGAAACAACATTCCTTGCCGTGAAGAAAAAATTTCATTTGCCGCCTTGCAAACAGCCAGCGAAATCTGGGTAACCAGTTCTACCCGTGAAATCATACCGGTCGTTGAACTTGATTCCAGAATTGTGTCAGATGGCAAACCCGGCCCGGTATGGCAAATCATGAATCAACTTTTTCAAGATTATAAACAATCCCTGTTATGAGCGAAGAAACGCTTTTGAAATTTCCCTGCCAGTTCCCCATTAAGGCAATGGGTAAAGCCGATCTGGAACTTGATCTGCTGGTTGTAGAGATTGTGCGTCGCCATGCTCCTGATATCAAAGAGGGTGCTGTGACTACGCGCCCCAGCAAAGATGGCAATTATATCGCCATCACTGTCACGATAGAAGCCTCAAGCAAACAGCAACTGAATGCCATTTATCAGGATTTACATGATCATCCTCATGTTCTGATGGTATTGTAGGGTCCAATTCCTGAACAAACATATAACACTCTGAATGGTAGTGATACGTAACTTAGGATTGCAAGATTATAAAATCACCTGGCAGGATATGCAGCGATTCACCCAGGGACGTAAAACCGAAACCGCTGATGAGCTTTGGATAATGGAACACTTTCCCGTTTATACCCTGGGTTTAAACGGGAAACGCGAGCATTTGTTGAATACCGGTTCCATTCCGGTCATTAATTCCGACCGGGGCGGGCAAGTCACCTATCACGGCCCCGGGCAACTGGTTATTTATACCTTGCTGGATATTAAAAGACTAAATCTTGGCATACGGCAGTTAGTCACGGTTCTGGAACAAGCCATGATTTATACTTTGGCTCAGTACGGCATCCTCGCTGAATCCAGAGCCGATGCGCCCGGCGTTTATGTGAATGATAAAAAAATCGGTTCTATCGGTTTAAGAATTAAAAAAAACTGTAGTTATCATGGCCTGAGTCTCAATAACGACATGGATTTGCGCCCTTTTGACCATATCAATACTTGCGGTTATTCAGATCTTAAGGTCACTCAGATGGCTGATCTGGGTGTAACTATCAGCACCGATCAACTCGCAAATTCCGTTATTCAGGCCATCACCACGGCACTAAAACCATGACTATTCAAGCGCCTTCCCGTTCTACTCCCGAATCACACCAGCGTAGTGCTGACAAACTGGCACGTATTCCAATTAAAGTTGAGCCTGTAGACACAGTTTTGCGTAAACCCGGCTGGATACGCGTAAAACTGTCAGCCAGCAACGAAATCACCCGAATCAAGCAATTATTGCGCGCACACCAGCTACACACCGTTTGTGAAGAAGCTGCCTGCCCAAATCTGTCTGAGTGTTTTCAACACGGCACCGCCACGTTCATGATAATGGGTGATTTATGTACGCGCCGCTGCCCTTTTTGCGATGTAGCGCATGGCAAACCGCTGGCGCTGGATAAGGAAGAACCGCAAAACCTGGCCGATGCGATTGAGGCAATGGCTTTGAAATATGTGGTCATAACCTCTGTGGATCGTGATGATTTAAGAGATGGTGGAGCCGGACATTTTGCCGAGTGTATAAAAAAAATCCGCCGGCAAACACCCGCGACCAAAATAGAAATTCTGGTTCCCGACTTTCGCGGGCGCATGGATAAAGCCATAGCCATACTCGCCGAAGAACCCTGCGATGTGTTCAATCATAATCTGGAAACCGTGCCCAGACTGTATAAACAGGTACGCCCTGGTGCGGATTATCAGGGTTCGCTGGAATTATTACGCCGGTATAATGAAGCCCAGCCGCAAACGCCAACCAAATCAGGGCTTATGCTTGGCGTGGGAGAGCAGCAGCAAGAAGTTCATCAGGTTATGAAGGATTTACTGGCAAACGGTTGTTCAATGCTGACCCTGGGCCAATATCTGCAGCCCAGCAATGCACATTTACCCGTTATAAGCTATATTACCCCGGCGCAGTTCGATGAGTATGGCGCTGTTGCAATGGCCCTAGGTTTCAAACAAGTCGCCAGTGCGCCAATGGTCAGATCGTCCTATCACGCAGATGTTCAGGCTAAGGCTATTATCTGAGACTTATCATGTACCTGGAAAAATCAGTTACCTACGATAGATGCCCGGATAATCCAGGTATCAATATATAAGGTCTGCTCACCTTCCATCAAGCAAACACTCTTTACCAAGGAACCTTTCGGGAACAACTGTATTCTTCAGCTTATCGAAACATCAAAAAATCCTGCATCCAATTTTTAGCGGCCTCTTGCCTTCCCCACTATTGCAGAACGGGGTACATTGCGCTAATCGGTTGCCTGCATAAATTTGAGTCATCAATCACTGAGGAGAATAACCATGAATTTCTCGCGCATAGCACTATTGGCTTTTATCGTGGTCCTGATTGCTGCTTTTTTTATCTTCGATTTGCACAGCTACCTGACCTTTGAAGCCTTGAAGTCGCAGCAAGAAGCTATTGGTACTTACCGCAGCATACATCCGGGCTTAGCCGTTGCTATTTATGCGCTTATTTATATCGCAGTGACCAGCCTGTCGCTGCCGGGCGCAGCCATTCTTACCCTCGCCGGAGGCGCTGTGTTCGGTTTTCTGTGGGGAACGGTGATTGTTTCCTTTGCCTCCAGCTTTGGCGCGACACTGGCCTTTCTGGCGGCCCGCTTTCTGTTTCGCGATGCAGTTAAAGCGCGTTTTGGCGAGCATTTGCAAGCCATCGATAAAGGGGTGGCAAAACAAGGCGCCTTGTATCTTTTTACCCTGAGAATGGTGCCTGTTGTTCCGTTCTTTGTGATCAACCTGGCGATGGGTTTGACGACTATAAAAATCCTGACTTTCTATTGGGTCAGTCAGGTGGGCATGCTGGCCGGTACGCTAGTTTATGTCAACGCAGGGACTCAACTTGGCAAACTGGAGTCCCTGTCGGACATTCTGTCGCCCGGACTGCTCGGTTCTTTTGTCTTGCTGGGCATTTTCCCGTTACTCGCCAATAAAATCGTCGAAACCGTTAAAGTCAGCAAAGCGACCGAGGCCAACAAATATGCAGCCGGCGTCTGGAAACGCAACCATGCGCCGGTAGGTTTTCTGCGTTGGGTTGGACGTTTCCATGCCTGGCGCAGGGGGAATTAATATTCAGATTCAA
Source organism: Methylococcaceae bacterium (assembly GCA_024636875.1). GTDB lineage: Bacteria > Pseudomonadota > Gammaproteobacteria > Methylococcales > Methylomonadaceae > JAGXGJ01. The sequence continues at coordinate 27,460 of JAGXGJ010000094.1, forward strand.
TCTGTTGTTATTTGCGCTGCTTGTTATGTTTTCTATTTATTATCCACTTGCTTATGACCCGTTTTAATCTCGCACTAAGACTGCTTTGGCGTGACAGCCGCTCCGGCGAATTGACGATTTTATTGTTGGCATTAATTATTGCCGTTACCAGTTCAACGGCTATTGCCCTGTTTTCAGACCGCCTGCAGCGCACAATGACCACTCAGACTGCTGAATTTCTGGCGGCGGATTTAGCGATATCCAGCCCGACGACGATTCCAGCCGCATGGGCTGAGAAGGCTGCACAACTGCATTTGGCGCAAGCGCAAACGGCTGAATTTTCCAGTGTCTTGATAGAACATGACGAGCTGTTATTAGCGAGTATTAAAGCCGTCAGCGCAGCTTACCCCTTACGTGGTTTTTTAAAAACTACAACAGCGGATTATTCAAGCGAAACTATTACACACAGTGGACCGGAGAAAGGTACAGCCTGGCTTGAAAAACGCATTTTGCCGGCACTGAAACTCAAATTAGGCGACCCGTTAAGAGTTGGTGAAAAACAGCTGACCATAAGTAAAATCATTACCTATGAGCCCGACAGGCAAAGTAATTTTTACAGCTTTTCTCCCCGCGTGATGATCAACGTGGCAGATTTACAGTCTACCGGAATAATTCAACCCGGCAGTCATGTCCATTATTTTTTTCAATTTACTGGCGAAGCTAAAACGTTAAATGAATTCAAGCATTGGCTTAAACCACAGTTAAATCCATCGCAACGCATTATGGATATTCATGAGGACCGCCCAGAATTAGGGTCGGCTCTGGAGCGCGCCGAGCGTTATCTGGGGCTATCCAGCATTGTTGTCATTTTGATTTCCGGCGTAGCTATAGCAATGGCTACACGGCGTTATACCGAACGACATTTTAATGCTACCGCTCTATTACGTTGCTTGGGTCTTAAACAAAACGAAATTCTCTGGCTGTATGGCAGCCAGTTTATTGTAATAGGCCTGTTAGCCAGTGCCACAGGTTGTTTGTTTGGCTGGTTTGCACAACAAGCCTTGTTTCATTTATTGAGAGGATTACTGCCGCAGCACGTCGCCAACCCCGGCTTATTGGCAGTTACTTTCGGCTTTATTATCGGTATGGCGGTTTTATTGGGTTTCGCTCTGCCGCCGTTATTACGGCTTAAAAAGGTGTCTCCTCTGCGAGTATTGCGCCGCGAACTGGAGCCTTTGCCTGGCAGCGCCTGGCTGATCTATGGTTTATCCATCGGTATTATTGGCCTGTTAATATGGAAATATACCGATGATATTAAAATGACGGCAACCATTTTAGGCGTTGGCCTGATGACTTTGCTAGCGCTGGGCTCGCTGGTTTATGGCTTGTTGAATTTAACCCGCACTGTGTTGCCGTCCATGAGCCTGACCTTGCGTTTTGGCCTACAGGGCTTATTAAGAAATAGTCGCACCAGTGTCAGTCAAATTCTGGCTTTCAGTATTACTCTGGTCGCCATGGTGCTCAGTTTTACCGTGCGCACCGATTTAATTGATAACTGGCAAAAACAGTTACCCGATAATGCGCCTAATCATTTCGCATTGAATATTTTCCCGGACCAGAAAGCAGCCTTTCAACTAGAATTGCAGCAACAACACATCAACGTCAGTCAGTTTTATCCGGTAGTTAAAGGCCGTCTGGTAGAAATCAATAACACGCCCGTCCAACAAATTGTCAGTAAAGACAGCCAGGGCGAAAACGCCACGCATAGAGAATTGAGCCTTACCTGGACCAAAGAACTGCCTGAAGAGAATAAAATTGTTGCCGGAAACTGGTGGGATAATCAACAAACCGGGTTGGTGTCTGTCGAACAAAAATTGGCCGATAGCCTGAAAATAAAACCAGGCGATCATTTAACTTTCACTGTTGGCGGCCAGCAAATTAACGCAGCTGTAGCCAGTATTCGTGAGCTTCGGTGGGATACCATGAAGCCAAATTTTTATATGATTTTCTCACCGGGTACACTGGATGGCTATCCCAGCACTTTTATCACCAGTTTTTATTTGCCTGAACCACAAAAAAACGTGTTAAATACGCTGGTAAAAAAATATCCCGGCACGACCATTCTGGAAGTTGATTTAATTTTGCAACAATTTAAAACCATATTGACGCAATTGACGCAGGCCATCAATTATTTACTATACTTTGCTTTGATGGCTGGCTTTACCGTGTTGTTTGCCGCCGTTTATGCAACCTTGGATAGCCGGATTTATGAAGGCGCATTAATGCGAACGCTGGGAGCGAATCGTTCCCTGTTAAGAAAGACCCATATCATCGAATTTAGCGTACTCGGGCTGATTTCCGGTTTGTTGGCTGTAGTCATTTCGGAGGCCTTGATTTACGTTTTGTATACGCAAGTGATGAATATGGAGTATCGTCCAAGCCCGTATTTGTGGGCTGTTGTACCTGTTACAGCAGCTATATTCGTAGGCATGGCAGGATGCTGGGGTGTAAGACATGTGCTCAATAAATCTCCGCTACAAGTTTTAAGGGAACTTTAATAGTGTCATAATATTCAGATTGTATTCATAATTAACCATTAAACTATAAATAAAACTCTCAAAGGTAAACTGTATGAAAAAATTAATAACCAGCACTGTTTTTGTAGCCGGCGCCTTGATCTCAGGGTGCTACAGCTACGGAGGATGGCAGCCCACCGTCGATACCTACAATGATCCTAATGCTTATCGAATCAACCAGGATATAGCAGAGTGTAAACAACTTGCCAGCCAAGCATCGGGTGGAACCACAAAAGAAACCGCTATAGGAGCAGGGACCGGCGCCTTAATTGGAGCAGCAGGAGGTGCAATTGTTGGTGCATTCACCGGAAATCCAGGCGCGGGGGCAGCTATAGGCGCTGCAGCGGGCGGTTTTGGCGGCGGTGCGACAAAGGGTTTTAGTTCCGAAGAAAAATACAAAAATACTTATAACAACTGTATGAGCAACCGCGGACACCGCGTTGTCAGATAATTTGATTAACAATTAAAAGCGTCAATACTTGTAACAAAGGGATAGGTTGCCAGAACTTTACTACATGCGGTCACGTAAATTATCAGCATCCTCTAGAAACGGCCTTACAGGATTAGTTAAAAGCCGTTATGGTGACCGCATGGATTCAATATCCATGCCCACAATAGAATATGGGATGCCAACGACTCTTATTTAAGGGCAAGCCGTCCTTCATAGAAGACAAGCTTGAATACTGAACCTCAATCCTATCAATAATAAAATCCTGCTTGGCTTTTTGATACTTCCCGAGTTTTCTTATCATTCCTGGATCCAATCCTAACTCAGGACTTACAACATGATCAGGAATTCAATTTATTCATCACAGCCGCCATATCCCCGGCGACCATTTCATTAATAAAGCCTTTGCTTTGATCAAAAGCTGAAACCAGCAACTCCCATTCATTTTTTGAGGGCGCAGACAACACAAAATCGGCAACTACTTTTCCTGCTGCAGGGCGGCCGATACCAATTCTCAGGCGGTAAAATTCATTTGAACCCAAATGAGCAATAATGTCTCTTAAACCGTTATGCCCTGCATGACCACCATCTTTTTTGAGTTTTACCACGCCGGGATTGAAGTCCAGTTCATCATGAACAACAAGAATTTCTTCAGGGAGTAATTTGTAATACCGGGCGATTTTGCCCACAGACTGGCCACTTCTATTCATAAAAGTATCCGGCTTTAACAGCATGATCTTGCCGTTTGCAACGCTGCCCTCTGCAAACAAACCTTGAAACCTGGACTCATGGGTCCAGGTGCAGCCCATTTGCTGTGCCACGGCGTCTAAAAACAAAAACCCGGCATTGTGCCGGGTCTTTTCATACTGCCGGCCTGGATTACCCAAGCCAACGATAAGTTTTATCATCTTTGTTCTATAAGAATGCTTTACTCAGCAGCAGCAGCAGAAGCATCTTCAGCTTCATCGCCTTTACTGGCTTTAGAAGCCATCATGGAGACAACTGGCAAATTATGCTCAGGCCCCTGGGCCAAAACTACAATCTCAACGCCAGCAGGCAATACCAGATCAGACAAATGAAGAGTCTCGCCAATATCCAGGCCAGCCAGATTAACTTCAATATATTCAGGCAAAGCTGAAGGCAGGCAGGAAACCTCTACATCAACCATTGAATGGGCTGCAATACCGCCTTTTTTTCCACCAATGGAGGTCTGCTCATTGATAAAATGCAAGGGTACATGCACCTTTACAGCCTCGGACATGCTAACCCGGAGAAAATCCAGATGCAAAATCTGAAATTTTGCAGGGTTACGCTGAACCCCTTTCAAAATTGCTTGCTCTTTTTTTCCATCAACAGTGACATCCAGCACATGAGAATAAACCGCCTCATAATTAAGATGCTTAATGACTTCATTATGATTTAGCACCAGCATTTGTGGCTCACTATGGCCACCGTATATCACTGCAGGCACATTACCCTGACGACGCATGCTTCTTGCTGCGCTCTTGCCTGATCGCCCACGACTTTCGGCAACAAATTCAAACACCTTAGACATTTTACCTCACCTTTTTTGAAGTGCCCGACTTATAGCACGCACATTGAATTCTCAATCAACAATCTTTAATCTACGTAGAGCGAGCTAACCGATTCACCGACAGCCATACGTCTTATAGTTTCAGCCAGCATCTCTGCAACACTTAGCTGTCTTATTTTTCCTGAATCAACAGCATCCCGTCTCAACGGTATGGTATCGGTAACCACCAGCTCATCAAGTTCAGAGCCATTCAGATTTTTCATCGCAGAGCCTGACAATACTGCATGAGTACAATAGGCAACCACTTTTATTGCCCCGTGTTTTTTTAAAGCAGCAGCGGCATGACACAGAGTCCCTGCTGTATCGACCAGATCATCAATCAGCACACAGCTGCGGCCATCAACATCACCGATGATATGCATAATCTCCGAGACATTAGCCTTGGGCCTGCGCTTGTCTATAATGGCTAGATCAGCGTCATCCAGGCGCTTGGCAAGTGCTCGCGCTCTGACAACACCGCCAACATCCGGCGATACAACAATCAAATCTTTATACTGCTGCCGCCACACATCTCCTAAAAGAAGGGGCGACGAATAAACATTGTCTACAGGAATATCAAAAAAACCCTGAATTTGGTCGGCATGCAAATCAACTGTCAAAACGCGGTGAGCACCCGCTTGCTCAATCATTTTAGCAACCAGCTTGGCGGTTATTGGCACCCGGGCTGATCGTGAACGTCTATCTTGCCGCGCATAACCATAATAAGGCATTACTGCAGTAATCCGTGATGCTGAAGCCCGCTTGAGAGCATCAATCATCACCAGTAATTCCATTAAATTCTCATTAGTGGGCGAGCAGGTTGGCTGAATAATAAAAACATCCTTACCACGGACATTTTCTTGAATTTCTACAGCAATCTCACCATCGCTAAATCTACCTACAGCCGCAATCCCCAGACGCATGTTGAGTTTTTTTGCTATTCCGTCAGACAAAGCCAGGTTAGCATTTCCAGAAAACACCATCATCGGGGTGTCATCCATTCAAGCACTCCCAAATTGAATTTAACCGAGTGGAGGTAAATGGCTGGGTCGCAAGGATTCGAACCTTGGTATGCGGAGATCAAAACCCCGTGCCTTACCGCTTGGCGACGACCCAATAATCAAGATAACTATTTACCGATCTTCAGTTTTGAAATCAAAGGCGATTCATTTACACCTTTACTCAAAAAAACCTGCCACTTATCTTTAAGCGACCGATAAGCGCTAACGGCTGCGCTTTCTGAATCAAACTGTGCAAAAACACAAGCCCCTGTTCCGGTTAGCCTTGCCTCTGAAAATCTGGACAAATCAACCAATGCATCCTTAACAATCGGGTAAAGCTGACATACCACCTCGACGCAATCGTTTTGGTGTTGGCCCGCTATAAAGTCGGCTATTTTGATCGATTTGCTGTTGCGTGTCAAATTTTTAGATGAAAATATTTCTTTTGTATTTACATGGCACTCAGGCTTTATAACCACAAGCCAGTGTTCCTTGATGCTGATTTTCTCCAGTTTTTCACCCACGCCTTCCGCCCATGATGAATTGCCATACACAAACACCGGCACATCGGCACCCAAAGCCAGCCCCAGTTCCATCAATTTCTCCATCGATAGATGCAGACCCCACAATTCATTCAATACCACCAACGTGGTTGCGGCATCAGAGCTACCGCCGCCAAGACCACCCCCCATGGGCAGGTTTTTTTCCACTTCAATGCGGACGCCCGACTCACATCCTGTTGCCGCTTTTAACAGCTTCGCCGCTCTAACCGTTAAATCATCTGCCTCTGCCACGCCTGGAATCGGTTTTTGCAAGCTCACTCGTCCATCATCAACAGGGTGAAATGTTATCCAGTCACACAAATCAATAAATTGAAACACCGTTTGCAACAAATGATAACCATCAGGTCTTTGTCCAACAATCCTCAACATTAGATTCAACTTTGCCGGTGCCGGCCATTTTCCCGGCCATGCAGATTGATCATATTGTTTTTGCGACATTTAAAACCCATTGATCTATGAATAATTTTAATTTGACCCGCTCATTTGTAACTGTGATTTTACGCGGCATAGACTGAGCATCGACTTGCTGCATCTGCCAGTATTCTATCAACCATCCTCCCTGCGTAAAACCAGTAGCAGTCTCCACAAATGCACGGCCTGGTTCGGGCAGGCCCACCACCCAATAGCGCAGGGAACGTACCGGTACAAACATACCCAACTGTTGGTTAATAAACTCTTCAGGCTGAGTTGATGATTGCACGTCATCATCCCCGCGATCTATCGTGACCAGATCACCTGTTAATTGAATAACAGTTGCACCCTGCCCCAAGGGACCACTTAACTTTATTTTCTCATTATCAGGCCGGTGCCCCCAGTTTATGCTTGCCTGCCAGGAATCATTGTTTCCGGTTAATGCCAAGCGGCCTTCAAGTGACCATCGCTCCATCTGGTAAAGATGCTCTCTTGCTATCTTTGAATAATGAACTTCCGTCTCTACAGGCACAGTAGTACAGGCCGACAACATCAATATAAAACAGCACCAACCCGGCCACTTTGCTTTAATACTTGACATCACTAGTGCGCGCCGTTCAATATTCTTCGTTGAAAATCCAATAGATATTCATCTTCCGGGGAGTCTTTAATGGCTTTATTAAACAGCTCTCTAGCCTCATCTTTTCTACCTGAAGCCCACAGTGCCTCGGCAAGATGGGCGGCTATCTCATTTTCCTGCTGCTTTTGGTATGCCTGTTGAAGATACTTCAGGGCCTTTTCAGTATTGCCTAATTTAAACTGCAACCAGCCATAACTGTCGATGATCACTGCTTCATTTGGCCGAAGCCTGAGCGCCTTCTGGAGATATTTTTCAGCCTCAACATATCGCTCAGGCTTGCTTAACAAGGTATATCCCAGGGCATTTAAAGCCTCTACATTATCCGGCTCCTGAGCCAATATTTTTTTCAGATCAGCTTCCACGACTTCTGATCTTCCAATACGCTCCGCTATTAATGCACGGGTATACAACAGCTCTTTTTGATCGGGTGAATCGGCTAATGCTTTTGTCAATAAATTAAAGGCCTGCTCGTACTGTTTTTGCTGATTATACAGCTCTGCCTGAACCAACAGAATACGCTGCTTTTGTTTCGGAAACTTCGCTTGCAATGTACTTAGCCGATAATTGGCATTATTGAATTGTTTATCTTTTGCAAGCAAAGAAATCGCTGATAACGATGCCTCAAAAACTAACGGCCCGTCCGTTACCTTGTCAAACCAGGCTAGCGCTTTTTTCGTATGCCCCCGTTTTTCTTCAATTTTCCCTAAATAAAAACTGGCCTGATATTGCCATTCCGTATATTCCAACAGTTTTTTAAAAACATCTTCAGCCTGATCGACCTGATCCAATTGCAGATATATCAATCCCAGTGCAAATTGACTTTCATAATCTTTGGGATCAACCGCTATCATATTCTGATAGACCTCGCCGGCTTGTTGATATTCCTCGGCCTTGATTAACACCTGCGCCAGCAGTTTTTTAATTTTGTTATTATCAGGATACTTGTTGGATGCTGCTTTTAACAGTGATACTGCTGTATTCAAATCGCCTGAAAACGCCGCGATCTGGGCTTGAAAAATCATTGCCTTATCCCAATCGGGTTTCAGCTTCAATGCCTGTTGTATATTTTTTTCAGCCAGCTTTTTATCTTTCATTTGCATAGCCAACAGTGACTGCATAAAATATAACTCGGCCTGATTCGGGTGCTGCAACGACAAAGCCCCCAGCACATCGTAAAGAAGGGGTACCTTAGCGTCCTTTTGTAATACATTGGCCAATTCAAGGACCGCGTTTTCAAAACCTGCCGGATCAACCTCAAGCAAAACAGTTAAGTGCTCAACGGCAACTTGCTTATTTCCAGCGCTTAAGGCCGATAAAGCCGCAATTTTATGCGCGGTCGGATTTTTGGGATCCTGACGCAGCCATAAAGCGACCGCTTCATCGGTCTTATCCTTATCTTTCATGTACATGGCAATCATTGCCGCCCTTTCTGCAAACCTTGGGTCCTGCACACGCTTGGCGGCTTCCAGATAACCCTCCAGGGCAATTTCATATTGCCCTCTTTGTCCGGCAAGCTCTGCCGTCAACAGCATAAATAACACATCAGGATCAATTGAAGTTTTTACTTCTTTTTGTTGCTTTTTTCCTTCTGACTCAGCTATTTTAACAGGGGCAACAGATTGTTCCTGCCCACCGGGTTTCGCAGGCGAAGTAGTGCAGCCATTAAGCCACATAAAGACTATTACTGAAAACACTCTAAAAATTAACACACACAATCCTATTTTTTAGTCAATACACTATAGCATTATAGATTATCAGAAAAACCCGTTAATTTAGACAGCTGATTTAATCCATTTGGATAAAGTCTTTATATTTCTTAGAATACGGCAACATAATACAGGGGTATTTTGTCGGAAACCATTAGATCCGGATACATGTTATAAAAACTGACGAACGGTTGCAGGAAACCGGGGAAAAAATTATTTCCTTGTAACATCCGCCCAAACATCTAACTTGAATATACACTTTTAACCATTAATATTATGACACTTCTTGCCGTAGGGATTAATTACCATACCGCACCGGTTTCCATACGTGAACGCCTGTCATTCCCTGCCGACATACTGGAATCATCGCTACAGGAGCTATGGCGCCTCAAAGAGATCAGTGGAGCCGCCATTCTTTCGACGTGTAATCGCACCGAGTTTTACTGCACATCCAGCACCGCCAACCAGCAAATTCTGATTGATTGGGTAGCTCAAAGCAAGCAGATCAATACTGCTGATTTTGCTCCCTATCTGTATTGTCATACAGACAGGTCTGTGTGTCGTCATATATTTAGGGTCGCATGCGGGCTTGACTCGATGATTTTGGGTGAACCGCAAATTCTTGGACAAATGAAAACTGCCTATCAGGCTGCTTACCATGCGGGCACTTTAGGCAAACGTCTAGGCAGACTCTTTCAGCACACATTTACCGCTGCTAAAAAAGTACGTACCGATACTGCTATTGGTTCCAGCCCCGTATCGGTTGCCTTCGCTGCCGTTCAACTGGCACAGCAAATTTTCGATAAACTCAGCGAACAGACCGCTTTACTCATAGGCGCTGGTGAAACCATAGAGCTAACCGCGCGGCATTTATCCCAACAAGGTATCGGCCGCATCATTATCGCCAACCGTACCTATGACAAAGCGCACACCCTGGCTGCACAGTTTAATGGCTATGCGATTGCTTTGTCCGAATTACCTATACATCTGTCTGAAGCTGATATCGTTATTTCTTCAACAGCCAGTCAATTGCCGATACTGGGCAAAGGCCGCGTGGAAAGCGCACTTAAAAAGCGCAAACATAAACCCATGTTTATGGTAGACCTTGCTGTACCACGCGATATTGAAGCCGAGGTTGAACAGCTTAGAGATGTCTATCTTTACACCGTTGACGATTTGCAACAAACGATAGATCAAAACATGAACTCGCGCCGGCTGGCAGCAGAACAGGCTGAGGAAATAATCGACACACAGGTTGATTATTTTTTAGCCTGGTTACGCGCCCAGGGTGCACAATCAACGATTCGTGATTACCGCCATCAAGCCGAACTATCCCGTGATGAAACTTTAAAAAAAGCGCTGGCGTTACTGAAAAATGGCGTCCCTGCTGAAGAAGCCCTTAATCGACTCGCTTACAGCCTGACCAACAAACTCATTCATACGCCCAGCACCCAAATCAGAGCAGCCGCCGAAAACGAACGCCACGACTTGATTGCCGCTGCCCGTGAAATTTTTAAATTAACCCAATCTCAATGAAACACTCAATTCAAGTTAAACTGGAAAATCTCTGCGAAAGTTATGACGAAATCGCCGCCTTGCTTTCAGAACCCGAGGTGCAAAGCAATCAAAACAAATTTCGCACGCTGAGCCAGGAATATGCCCAAATCGGCCCATTGGTTGATTGTTACAAACGCCATGACCAAGCCTTAAAAATGATCGCTTCAGCCAGGGAAATGGCCAACGACGCAGACCCCGAATTAAGGGAATTAGCCAAAGAAGAAGTCCAGGACGCGGAAGCTCTGATTGAAGCACTCGAGCACGAATTACAAGTATTACTGCTGCCCAAAGATCCCAACGACAATCGCAATATTTTCCTGGAAATACGCGCAGGCACGGGCGGCGATGAAGCAGCGATTTTCTCAGGCGACCTAAGCCGTATGTATCAACGCTATGCCGAAAGGAAAGGCTGGCAAACAGAAATTATCAGTGAAAGCCCGGGCGATCACGGCGGCTACAAAGAAGTTATTTTACGCGTTTCCGGGCACGATGTGTATTCACAATTAAAATTTGAATCCGGCGCTCACCGTGTACAGCGGGTGCCGGAAACCGAATCACAAGGGCGCATTCATACCTCCGCCTGTACCGTAGCGATCATGCCCGAGGTCGATGAAGTCGATGCCATCGACATCAACCCGGCCGACCTTAAAGTGGATACCTACCGCGCATCAGGAGCAGGTGGACAGCACATCAATAAAACCGAATCTGCGATACGGATTACCCATATTCCTTCGGGCGTGGTAGTGGAATGCCAGGACGAACGTTCACAGCACAAAAACCGCGCCAGAGCCATGTCTTTACTGGCATCCCGCTTGCTCTCAGCAGAACAGGAAAAACACAATGCAGAACAATCAGCAACCCGAAAACTGCAAGTCGGCAGCGGCGACCGTTCCGAGCGTATCCGCACCTACAATTATCCGCAAGGCCGCCTGACCGATCACCGCATCAACCTGACGCTGTATAAACTGGATGACATCATGCAGGGTGGACTGGAACAGGTTATTCAGCCGCTGATTAGCGAACATCAGGCGGAACTTTTAACCCAGCTTGGCGAAGATTAGGTTTAATGCAGCGTATAAAATCTGTGCTGGAAGAAGCGGCAAGTACACTTGCATCATGCTCTGATTCAGCATTACTGGATGCAGAAGTATTGCTGTGCCTGATTCTTGATAAACAACGCTCGTATCTTCGCGCCTGGCCCGATAAACCATTGCAGCCTGAACAGATAAACAGATTTTCGACATTGATAAAAAAAAGGCAAAAAGGTATCCCTATAGCCTATATCACTGGCAGCCGGGAATTCTGGTCGCGGGATTTTCACGTCACGCCGGATGTCTTGATCCCCCGTCCCGAAACTGAATTGCTCATCGAACTCAGCCTGAAACTGATACCGGCCGATAAACCGATCAAGATCATGGATCTCGGTACCGGCTCAGGCATTATAGCCATCACGCTGGCTGCAGAACGTCCACATGCGCAAGTCAGTGCAGCCGATGTCAGTAGGGCTGCGCTGCGCATCGCCCGGCTCAACGCCAACAAACACCACACTAATAACATTCAGTTTTATCAAAGCGACTGGTTTGCCAATGCGCCTGATGGCAAATTCAACCTGATTGCCAGCAACCCTCCGTACATCGCAGAGAACGATGACCATCTGCAGCAAGGCGACATCCGCTTTGAACCTCAAACAGCCTTGTGTGCCGCCGATCAGGGACTCCGTGACATCAAGATCATTGCCGATACTGCGCGTAGCCGTCTGGAAGCCAGTGGACACTTACTAATTGAACATGGCTACGATCAACAAGGCCGTGTTCAAGCCATTTTTAAACATTTCCATTATGATAACGTTCAAACAGTCACCGACCTATCCGGTCAACCCCGGGTTACTTACGGGCAATGGAATTAAAACATGGGGACGAATATGTCGCCACTTGAACCTTGAACCTTGAACCTTGAACCTGATATGAAGACTCCAGAAGAAATCCAGATCCCCCGTAAAATAACCAACCAATTACTGCATCTTGCGCAAATCTCACCTGACTTTGAAGTATGTGGACTTATCGGCAGTAAAAATGGCTTGCCGAGCCATTGCTATCCGGTAAAAAATTCCGCCGAAATTCCCCGGCAACGGTTTCTGCTTGATGCGAAGCAACAAATCGCGGCCATGGCTAAAATGCGTGAACTGGGAGAAGAGCTTTTCGCCATCTACCATTCCCACCCGGCTGCACCGGCATTACCGTCAAGTGCTGATTTAGAACTGTCGGCTTACCCTGATGCGCTGTACCTGATCATTTCACTCAATACCAAAGGTATCCTGGAAATGCGCGGTTTTAAAATAAACCAAAAAACCGCACTGGAAATACCATTGATTTTGAGCGATGATTAATCAGTCAATCTAAACAAGCACAAGCGAAAACTCGAACTGAATTAATTGCGTGTATTCGTAATCATCTGTCACAATAACATACTATGTGTGGCTAACTAAAAGGACGGCTAAATGACCGAGATAACTGAAGTACCGAGTCCTTTTTGCGGTATCGGCACGGATGATCTGACCATCAGGGTTGATGGTGTATCGCTGAAAGTAATTGAGAATGGCTGTGCAGTTAATACGCCTGCGTTTGAGCAGGCGGTTACCGATACCAGCCCCCGGGTTGACGGCAAAGAAGTCAGTCTGGAAGTTGCCATAGCCGCAGCCGCGGCTTTGTTAAAAGACACCGGGCTGCCCGTGATCGGCGGCTGTGCAACCGATGTCAATGGCATGCGTGGTTTGCTGGCGTTGGCGGACCGCTGCGGCGCCGTGGTCGATAACATGAATTTCACCGGTGCACGCAATAACTTTCTGGCGCTGCAAGATTCCGGCTGGATGAATACCACGCTGGCGGAAGTTAAAAATCGCTGTGATTTGTTGCTGGTTGTCGGTACGGATTTGGAAGCCTTTGCACCGCGCTTTTTTGAGCGTTATCTGTGGAATAAACAAGCCATGTTCCTGGATGATACCGGTCATCGAGAAGTCATCTATTTGGGTAAAACGCCTTCGGGTGATGCATCAAGCACGCCAAGCGGTCAAAAAGCGCAGGTAAGTGAATGTGCAACTGAAGATTTGCCGGAAGTCGTTGCCGTATTGAGGTCTCTGGTGAAAGGGCAGCCGATACGCGCTGAATCGGTTTGCGGCATAGCAGTGGCTGATTTACAAACTATTGCCGATAAATTCAAAGCGGCCAAATATAGTGTGGTCACCTGGGCTGCAGGCGCTTTAACGTACAATCATGCGGAATTAACCGTACAGACGCTATCAGAAATGATCAAGGATATTAATAATCAAAATACCCGTTGTTCCGGCTTGCCCTTGGGCGGCAAGGAAGGTGATCAAACAGCTAATCAGGTCTGCGGTTGGACAACAGGTTATCCTGCGCGGACCCGTTTTTCCAGGGGTTATCCTGAATACGATCCTTACTTGAACGACACTGTATTTTTGCTGGCCAGTGGCGAGGCAGATGCTTTGGTTTGGGTGCAGGCATTTAATGTCAATGCGGTGCCGCCGGTAGCGGAATTGCCTACTATTGTGGTTGGCCGTTCAGGAATGACTTTCATAAAGGAGCCGGATGTATTTATTCCTGTGGGTACACCGGGCATTGATCATGCCGGCTACGCCTATCGCATGGATAACGTGGTCGCCATTCGCCTGAAGAAATTGCGCGACGCCGGCTTGCCCAGTACAGCTCAGGTATTGAATGCCATTGAACAAGCTTTGCAGGAAAGATAATGTTGATAAAATTAATAGGTGGAACTGTCTATGATCCTGCAAGCGGGGTTGATGGCCAGCGGCAAGATATTTACATTGAAGACGGACACATTGTGAATAAACCGTCTGGCGATTTTCAGGTTGACAAAGAATATAATTTAAAAGGCAAGGTAGTAATGTCCGGCGCGATTGATATGCACACGCATATCGGCGGCGGTAAAGGCAATATTGCCAGAACCTTGTTGCCGGAAGATCATCGGCAGGATCCTGTTATGCGCACGGATATTTGCCGTTCCGGCTGCGGTCATGCCATGCCCAGCACCTTCGTAACAGGCTACCGCTATGCGGAAATGGGTTATACCGCCGGTTTTGAACCGGCATTATTACCGGTTAATGCACGCCAGGCACACATGGAAATGGCGGATATTCCGATTCTGGATAAAGGCGGTTATGTCATGTTAGGCAGTGATGATTATTTGCTGCGGCTGTTGACGGCTAATAAAGATCAGAAAGCCATAAATGATTATGTGGCGTGGACGATGCAATCAGCTAAAGCCATCGGCATTAAAGTGGTTAATCCCGGCGGTATTAATGCCTTCAAATTTAACCAGCGCAAACTGGATCTGGATGAGCAAAACAGTTATTACGGCGTGACGCCGCGTGACATTCTGCGCGTGCTGGCAACGGCGGTTAAAGAAATTGGCGTGCCGCATCCGCTGCATGTGCACGGTTGTAATCTCGGTGTACCAGGCAATATGCAAACGACGCTGGATACCATTCAGGGCATCGGCGGCCTGCCCATGCACTTGACCCATATTCAGTTTCATAGTTACGGTACTGAAGGCGATTTCAAGTTTTCTTCCGGCGCCGCGCAAATTGCCGAAGCCGTCAACAACAACAAAAATATCACCATCGATGTAGGGCAGGTTCTGTTTGGTCAAACGGTAACAGCTTCCGGCGACAGCATGCGCCAGCATGCCAATCATAAACACGCCAGCCCCAATAAATGGGTGACGATGGATATTGAATGTGATGCGGGCTGTGGCGTTGTGCCATTCAAATACAAGGATAAAAACTTTGTCAATGCCTTGCAATGGGCAATAGGCCTGGAGACCTTTCTGCTGGTTAATGACCCGTGGCGCATTTTCCTGACCACCGACCACCCTAATGGCGCTCCATTTATCTGTTACCCGCATTTGATACGTTTGTTAATGGACAGAAGCTTCCGTAATGAGGTGTTATCAACGATTCATCCCGAAGCCCAAAAAATGACGACGCTGGCATCCATAACCCGTGAATACACGCTACAGGAAATCGCCATTATGACCCGCGCCGGCGCGGCTAAATTGATTGGTTTAAAAGATAGAGGCGGCTTAAGTGCAGGTAACTGGGCGGACATTACCGTTTACACCGACAATGCCGACCGCCAAAAGATGTTTGAAAAACCCGATTATGTGTTTAAAGACGGTCAGTTGGTCGTGGTTGACGGCAAAGTGGTTTCTACAAAATGGGGAACAACCCACACCGTCAAGCCCAACTTTGATGCACAGGTTGAAAAAGGTTTGAAAGATTATTTTGACCGCTACCTGACCATGAAACTGGGTAACTTTAAAATCAGCGATGATGAAATCACCGAAGATGGGCGCGGTAGTATCACCGTGCATCCGCTGAAAGGAGATGTGGCATGATTATAAACGGTGTAACCATAGACCAAACGTTTGCGGAAGCGTTTCCGATGAAAGCCACCCGCGCCATTATCACCGCGCAAAACGAAAAATGGGCGATGATTTCCGCTCAGGCCATGACGGGCTTTGCCACGTCGGTCATTGCCTGTGGTTGTGAAGCCGGGATCGAACGCGTTTTGGGTTCATCAGAAACGCCTGACGGTCGTCCGGGAGTATCTATCATGATATTTGCCATGGGTGGCAAAGGTTTGGCCAAGCAGCTTGAAACCAGAGCCGGACAATGCGTGTTAACCTCGCCAACATCCGCACTATTTGCAGGCATTGATGGCGGCATAAGAATACCGTTGGGTAAAAACCTGCGCTATTTCGGTGATGGTTTTCAGATCTCCAAAGTCATTTCCGGCAAACGTTACTGGCGAATACCCGTGATGGATGGAGAATTTTTAGCTGAAGCTACCACGGGACGAGTCGATGCCGTCGGCGGCGGCAATTTTTTAGTATTGGCCGAGTCCCAACCGCAAGCACTGGCAGCCTGTGAAGCCGCAATTGAAGAGATGCGTAAAATCGCCAATGTGATTATGCCCTTCCCTGGCGGCGTTGTTCGCTCAGGTTCTAAAGTGGGCTCAAAATACAAGGCCCTGAACGCATCGACCAATGATGCTTTCTGCCCTACATTAAAAGGCATGACCAAAACCGATTTGTCACCCGCGATTGAATCAGTGATGGAAATTGTCATTGACGGCTTGACCAAGGAAGACATCGCCAAGGCTATGCGGGTGGGTATTCAGGCAGTCTGCGATTTGGGTGCGGATAATGGCATCAAGCGCATTAGTGCAGGTAATTATGGCGGCAAGCTCGGTCCGTTCCATTTTCACTTACAGGAGATTATGGCATGAACGCCTTAACATTTACGTTAAAACACAGACCCGACCAACGTGTCGATATGTCGCCGCTGGTATGCCATCAGTTAAAAGAGTTGGCAGCGTCTGATATTGCAGCTTTAACACTGCAAAGCGGCAAACGCAAGCTGCGTGTTGATGAGCTATTTACTATTGACGGCTCCGATGCACAAAACATCGTTATTAATAACAGCGCCGCCAAGCTTGATTTTATTGGCAAAGACCTCGAAGGCGGCAGCATTACAGTAGCAGGCGATGCCGGCGCCTACCTGGGTTTTGGCATGAAATCGGGCGAGATTAAAGTATTGGGCAATGCCGGACTTTACGCTGCTTGCGAAATGAAAAACGGTTACCTGGAAATTGCCGGTAATTCGGGTAACTTTTTGGGCGCAGCACTGCCAGGCAATAAAATGGGCATGAAAGGCGGCATAATTCTGGTTAAAGGGTGTGCCGGCGAGCGCGCCGGCGACCACATGCGCCGTGGTACTATTTTAATTGAAGGCAATGCCGGAGATTACTGCGGCTCACGCATGACCGCAGGAACGATTGCAGTTATGGGGCAAACGGGCCGGTATCTGGGTTATGCGATGCGCCGGGGAACGTTGCTGTTATGGAATCAGCCGCAGCTATCGGCCAGTTTTAATGATTGCGGTGCGCATACACTGGCATTCTTACCGATTTTATTTGCTTCATTAACCAAGCTCAATTCCAGTTTTGCTGACAAGACTGCGGCATTTAATCGTGTTCGACGTTATGCAGGTGATATGTCAGAAACGGGGCGTGGTGAAGTTTTGGTCAAGCTTTAGCTGTTTCAGGAACTTCTAAAATCATCTTTCCCTCAGAGAGAAGTGTATATGTAAAATACAGATGCCGGATTAATGCCAAAATGCGAGTAACGAAACAGTGGAAAAACCCTTTCGAGTATTATTGATTGATTTGGAAAATTGCCCTAATCAACTTCAGCAACTCATGGAAAATTTAGAACAATATTCTCATGTAGTTGTTTGTTATGCACAAAGTGGGGCTAAAATACCCCTTGATTGGGTTGTTCCGCTCACCGCTACCGTCAATGAAAATAGATTAAAAATTGTCAAAATGCCGAACACCGGCAAGAATGCCGCCGACTTTGGAATTACTTTTTGGGCGGGCGTATTCATGGCGCAATTTCCTTTAGAAACTCATTTTGATATTGTATCTAATGATACTGACCTGGACCATGTTGTTAGCTTGCTAAAAAGTCAGGAGCGTAGTGCACAAAGAATCGGCACAAAAAAAGAAACTCCCGCACTGGTTACAGCAGCAAAAGAGACTGAAACGGAGATTCAGGACTATTTGCAAAAATATTGTGAGCATTTAAAAAATCATAGTAAGCCGACAAAAAAAGAAACCCTGCTTAACAGCATTAATAACAAATTTAAGGTTAATAATATCGATCCTGAAGAAATATTTCAGGAACTGAGTAAGCAAGGTATCATCACAATAAAAAATAACAGAATCACCTATAACCTCCAGAAATTAACTGAATTTGCGGGGCAATAAGGTTAAATCAGCATTCGCAGTACAGTATAACAAGCCGGATTTCAGGCTTATAGCCTTTATTGACAACAGACAAATGAGCTGATACTTTTCGCTATTATCACTCACCCTAAGTAGAGTGCGTGTTTGGATATAGAGGTATGTGTGGTTAATAAGACTCGGTATTTAAATGAACGATCGTTGCAATTACTAAAAAAGCTGGTTGAACGTTATATCAGCGATGGGCAGCCTGTAGGCTCCCGGGTATTGTCAAAAGACCCGGAACTAAACTTGAGCCCCGCAACCATTCGTAATGTCATGGCGGATCTTGAAGATTTGGGTCTGATCCATTCTCCGCATACATCAGCGGGGCGCATACCCACTGTCAGCGGCTATCGTTTGTTTGTTGACAGTTTATTAACAGTCCAGCCGTTGGATACCAGAGATATAACACGACTGCATCAGGGTTTATCGGAAAGAGATGAAACCGGTGATGTTATCGGTGTTGCGTCACGCTTGCTTGCAGAATTAACACAAATGGCCGGCGTGGTAACGCTGCCCAAGAGAGAAATTGTTTTTTTGCGGCATATCGAATTTTTGCCTTTATCACATAAACGCGTACTGGTTATTTTTGTCACCAATGAACAGGAAGTTCATAACAAAGTCATCCATACCGGCAAAGTCTTTAGCGCGGCTGAATTACAACAGGCTGGCTCGTATCTCAATTCCATTTACTGCGGACGCAGCCTGGTTGCTGTTCGTGAAGCAGTTTTAAAAGAGTTACTGGACGATCAGGAGCGCATGAATCAGGCCATGCTGGACGCAATAAAAATGGCGCAATTGACGTTTGAATCAGACAATAAAAAAGACGATTATGTGTTGGCCGGAGAAACCAATTTAATGGGTTTTTCGGAGCTGTCAGACAGGGATCATTTGAAAAAATTGTTTGATGCCTTCAGTCAAAAGCAGGATGTTATTCATTTGCTGGATCAATCCATGAAGGCTGAAGGCGTGCAGATATTTATTGGTGAAGAATCCGGTTACCAGGTATTTGATCATTGCAGTCTGGTAACATCCTCCTATTCGGTCAGTGAAGAAGTGGTCGGCGTGCTGGCTGTTATCGGACCGACACGCATGGCTTATGAGAAAATCATCCCGTTTGTCGATGTCACTGCAAAATTATTAGGCGCGGCCTTGAATCCAAAATTCACATCCCCATTGTAGACAGTTAGGCAAAAGCCTTTTTATATAATGAATATTTACCATGAAGCATACGAAGACCATGAAGAAGCAGCAAAAATCTTCGTGTTTTCCTGGTGAGTAAAGAGTTACTCAAACGGCATAACTAATTACTACTGGAGCTATAAATAATGAGTACAGATCAGGAAGCGCCCGAGTCCCGAATTGACGCTGAAAATGAAGGGGAGAACAAAGAGCCTCAGCATACTGAAGTAGGCGAACATGAATATACGATTGACGAGCTAAAACAGGAATTGGCTGAAGCCAGGCAAAAATCCCATGATAACTGGGATAAAGCAGTTCGTATGCAGGCTGAAATGGAAAACCTGAAAAAAAGAACGCGAAAAGATCTTGAAGATGCGCATAAATTTGCATTGGCAAATTTTGCCAAAGAATTGCTGTCAGTATTGGACAGCCTGGTACTGGGTTTGCAAGCGGCAACAGGCGATAGCGAAGAAGTGCAGAAGTTTCGAATTGGCAGCGAAATGACTATTAAACAGTTTGAATCAGTATTTGCAAAATTTAATATCGTTGCTATTGATCCTATCGGCCAACCTTTCAATCCTGAACTGCATCAGGCGATGGCCATGCAGGCAGTGGAGGGTGCAGAACCCAATACCGTGGTTAACGTGTTTCAAAAAGGCTATATGCTGAATGGTCGTTTACTACGTCCGGCAATGGTTGTTGTAGCAAAAGCGGCAGAAAAACCGTCAGAAATCGATGAGCAGGCTTGAACACAATAAAACCGCCCCCATATCGGCAATAACTTTTACATTTTTTATTTAATTCAAGTCTGGAGCATTCAATGGCTAAAATAATTGGGATTGATTTAGGAACCACAAACTCGTGTGTTGCCGTATTGGAAAACGGCGTAGCGAAAGTGATTGAAAACAGTGAAGGCGCCCGAACTACACCTTCAATCATTGCTTTTAGCAGTGATGATGAGGTGTTGGTGGGGCAGTCGGCAAAACGTCAGGCTGTTACCAATCCAAAAAACACCCTGTTTGCAATCAAACGCTTGATTGGTCGCCGGTTTAAAGACGATGTCGTGCAAAAGGACATCAAAATGGTGCCTTATAAAATCATCGAAGCAGAAAACGGTGATGCCTGGGTTGAAGTGCATGGCAAAAAAATGGCCGCACCTGAAATTTCAGCCCGCGTGTTGATGAAGTTGAAAAAAGACGCGGAAGCCTATCTGGGCGAAGAAGTCAAAGAAGCGGTCATTACCGTACCGGCCTATTTTAATGATTCCCAACGCCAGGCGACTAAAGATGCAGGCCGTATTGCAGGCCTGGAAGTTAAACGTATTATCAACGAGCCGACTGCATCTGCGCTGGCATTCGGCATGGACAAGCCTAAAGGCGATACCAAAATTGCAGTCTATGACCTGGGTGGCGGCACCTTTGATATTTCAATTATTGAAATTGCCGAGATAGAAGGCGAACATCAATTCGAAGTTTTATCGACTAACGGCGATACTTTCCTGGGAGGTGAAGATTTTGACTCCCGCATCATTGAATATCTTGCAGCCGAATTCAAAAAGGAAAGCGGCGTAGATGTGCATAATGATCCATTGGCCTTGCAACGTTTGAAAGAAGCGGCAGAAAAAGCCAAGATTGAATTGTCTTCCAGCCAGCAAACCGATGTCAATTTGCCTTACATTACTGCGGACGCCTCAGGTCCCAAACATTTAAATGTCAAATTGACCCGCGCCAAACTGGAGTCTTTGGTTGAAGAGCTGATTAACCGAACTAAAGGCCCCTGTGAAATAGCGCTTAAAGACGCTGGCCTATCGGCAAAAGATATTAATGACGTGATTTTGGTGGGCGGTCAAACGCGTATGCCGAAAGTCCAGGAAATAGTAAAAGATATTTTTGGCAAGGAACCTCGTAAAGACGTGAATCCGGATGAAGCGGTTGCTTTAGGCGCGGCGATTCAAGCGGGTGTTTTGGCAGGCGACGTTAAAGACGTGTTGTTGCTGGACGTTATACCATTGTCTCTGGGTATAGAAACAATGGGCGGCATCTTGACCAAGCTGATTGAGAAAAATACGACCATTCCAACCAATGCGTCACAAGTATTCTCTACCGCTGATGACAACCAAACTGCGGTAACCATTCATGTCTTGCAAGGCGAGCGTGAAAAAGCGGCAGCGAATAAATCGCTGGGGCGTTTTGATTTAGCGGACATCCCGCCAGCGCCGCGCGGTATACCGCAAATTGAAGTGTCTTTTGATATTGACGCTAACGGCATTTTGAACGTGTCTGCGAAAGACAAGGCAACCGGTAAAAAGCAATCCATTGTGATTAAAGCCTCCAGCGGTTTGTCAGATGATGAAGTTAAGCGCATGATCAAAGATGCCGAAGCCCATGCCGATGAAGACCGAAAGCTGACTGAATTGGTCCATGCCCGCAACCATGCCGATGGCATGATACATGCCACTGAAAAATCAATGAAAGAATTGGGCGACCAGGTCGGCGCGGATGAAAAATCCAGCATTGAACAGGCGATTAATGCTTTAAAAGAAGCGGTTAAAGGCGATGATAAGGCAGACATTGAAGCCAAAACCAATGAGCTAACCGAGTTATCAGGTAAACTTGCTGAGCGTGTTTATGCACAAAAAGCGGGTACTGAAGGTGATGAAACGCATTCTGGCGGTTCTTCTTCAGCTCATGCGGCCGATGACGGTGTCGTCGATGCCGAATTTGAAGAAGTTAAAGACGACGACAAGAAATAATACAAGCGCAAGATTCAAGGTACAATTGGACTTCAGCATTCCCTCCGGATTGGGGGAGTGCTGAACTTGTTACTTCAATCTCGTTACGTTCGTCAGAATACAGACTTAGCGGTTGAATACCTTTTAAGAGCTTTTTCGACAGCTGTTAATTACATCACAGTTTATAATGTCAAATTACATTTCGCTAATCTGAAAAACAAACTTAACATGAGATCATTCCGCGCCATTATTGTGCGCGGCTCATAATAACCTCGCAGCAATGCTTTATCTCCTGAACAACAATCAGGAGCGGATTGAAACATGGCAACAAAAGAAGATTTTTACAAGCTGCTCAATGTCGACAAAAACGCCAGCGATGCAGAAATTAAGAAAAGCTATCGCAGTTTGGCGATGAAATATCACCCCGATAGAAACGCTGGCAATCCAGAAGCCGCTGAAGCTAAATTCAAGCAAATAAAAGAAGCTTACGAAGTTTTATCAGACCCTAAAAAACGCTCAGCGTATGACCAGTTCGGTCATGCTGGCGTTGATCCGTCAATGGGCGGCCGTCCTGGTGGTTTTGGCGGTGAAGGTTTCAGTGATATTTTCGGCGATGTGTTTGGCGATATTTTCGGCGGTGGCGGCAGACAGCGCAGCAATGTTCATCGCGGCTCTGACTTACGCTATAACCTGGACTTAACGCTGGAAGAAGCCGTTGCCGGCACAGAGACCAAAATTCGCATCCCTGTGCTGGTCACTTGTGGCGAGTGTAATGGCTCGGGCGCAAAAAAAGGTTCAAATCCGATTATCTGCACAACCTGTCATGGTCATGGTCAAGTCAGAATGCAGCAAGGTTTCTTTTCTGTGCAGCAAACCTGTCCTACTTGTCGTGGCACAGGCAAGCAAATCAAAGATTCCTGTGGCAAATGCCGCGGTCAAGGGCGCGTTCAGGAAACCAAAACCTTGTCGGCCAAAATTCCGGCAGGTGTCGACACCGGTGATCGCATACGCTTGGCTGGAGAAGGCGAGGCGGGAGAACGCGGCGGCCCGCCGGGTGATCTTTACGTTGAGATTCGGGTTAAAGAACATGCAATTTTTACTCGTGACGGCGCCAATTTATATTGCGATGTACCCATCAGTTTTGTCACGGCCTGTCTGGGTGATGAAATAGAAGTACCTACTTTGAACGGAAAAGTAAAACTGACTATCCCGGCCGAAACCCAAACCGGAAAAACATTCAGATTGCGCGGCAAAGGCATTAAACCCGTCAGAGGGGGCGCAGTTGGCGACTTGCTGTGTAAAGTTCAGATAGAAACTCCCGTGCAACTGACCAAGGAACAGAAAGCCCTTGTGCAACAACTGGGAGAATCCTTATCAGGCAGCGGCAAACACCACAGTCCTCAAGAACACTCCTGGACTGATGGCGTAAAGAACTTTTTTGACAAACTAACTGGATAAGATGATGCGTATTGCTGTAGCCGGAGCCTCCGGCCGCATGGGGCTGTGTTTGATCAGAGCGGCGGCACTGACTGAAAAAACTGTATTAGTCGCTGCAGTCTCACGCCCTGGAAGTGACGCAGCCGGTAAGGATGCCGGCGAACTGGCCGGCATTGGCGCATTGGATGTTAAAGTAACTGATGATTTAACGGCGCTCGTCGACCAATTTGATGTACTGATTGATTTTACCCGTCCCGATGCGTCAATGGCTTTTATTGAACTATGCCGGCAAGCGGGCAAAAAAATAGTCATCGGCACAACCGGTTACAGTGAAACACAAAAAGCGGCGATTAACGATGCCGCTAAAGACATGGCAATAGTGCTTGCGCCGAATATGAGCGTAGGCGTGAATCTGTCGCTCAAATTACTGGAAATGGCAGCCAGGGTCATGGGCGACTATACCGACATCGAAATCATTGAAGCCCATCATCGACACAAAGTTGACGCGCCTTCGGGCACTGCATTACGCATGGGCGAAGTGATTGCGGATACTTTGGGGCGCGATCTGAAACACTGCGCGGTTTATGGCAGGGAAGGCAACACCGGCGAACGTGACAGAAAAACCATTGGTTTTTCAACGATTCGTGCTGGTGATATTGTCGGCGAACATACAGTGATGTTTGCCGATGACGGTGAGCGGCTGGAAATTACCCATAAAGCCACCAGCCGCATGACCTTTGCCAATGGTGCGGTCAGAGCTGCGATCTGGCTGAAGGATAAACCAAACGGACTTTATGATATGCAGGATGTGTTGGGGCTTTCGTAGGGTATATTAATGACTTAAACTGACAATCACTCGTTGTTAGTAATGTCTGTCAGATTAATTCATTCTGGGAACTTATAGCTAGCCAGCCTGGCATAACATCGACAAAAGCGTCTGATTTAGATTAAAGAATGCTTTTTTATCTTCCGTTTTAAACCTTGTTTCAATTCCGCTATGCGAATTGAATTAATATCAAATCCAATCACTTGCCGTCTTTTTCCAAACTCTACCGCTACCGGCAAACCCACGTAGCCCAGGCCGACAACTGAAATCTTTCTATTATGAGCATTCATCAAACTATCCTGTAAAAATCTTTATACCATTCAACAAAATTCTTAATACCTTCTTCCAATTCGGTCCCGGGCCTGTAGTCCAGATCGTTTACTAAATCCGAAACATCCGCGTAGGTATCCGGCACATCGCCTGGCTGCAAAGGTAGCAAGTTTTTTATTGCTTCTTTGCCTAAACACTTTTCCAGGGTCTCAATAAACTTCAATAGATGAACAGGATTATTATTGCCTATGTTATAGACTCTGTAAGGCGACCGGCTTGTACCCGGATCAGGATTAGCTCCCGTCCAATTGGCATTAGCCTGTGCAGGCTTATCGATCACCCTGATAACACCCTCAACAATATCATCTATATAGGTGAAATCACGGCGATGATTACCATAATTAAATACGTCTATCGGCTTCCCTTCAAGAATATTACGGGTAAACATAAACAGTGACATATCCGGTCTACCCCAAGGACCGTAAACGGTAAAAAACCGCAAACCGGTTGTCGGCAACTGGTAAAGATGGCTGTAGGTATGGGCCATCAACTCATTGGCTTTTTTACTGGCCGCATAAAGAGAAACAGGGTGGTCGACATTGTCATGAATAGAAAACGGCATATTGGTATTCGCCCCGTAAACCGAGCTGGAAGAAGCATAGGCCAAATGCTCTACAGCATTATGCCTGCATCCTTCCAATATATTCATGAATCCGACGATATTCGAGTCTATATAAGCATGAGGATTTGTAATTGAATACCTTACGCCTGCCTGAGCTGCCAGATGCATGACCCTCTGGAAATTTTCCCTGGCAAATAAAGTTTCTACAGCGGCTCTGTCTGCTATTTCAAGTTTTACGAATTTAAAATTGTCATAATTTTTTAAGCGATCTAACCTTGCCAGCTTCAAATTTACATCGTAATAATCGTTAAGATTATCGATTCCGACTACCTCATCACCGCGCTCCAATAATCTTATACTAAGCGTTGAACCAATAAATCCAGCCGCCCCTGTTACCATTATTTTCAAAGATTTCTCCCAATTAATATCTATAGCCAAATATAGAGCACATGTTTTGAACGATCACAATTGAGGAAAATCAATATAGATCGGGTAAAGCTAGAAACAACTATTAATTGTTTCTTGTTATGATAAAATTGATCATTTAAAATATAATCAGCTAAATGTTTATTCTACAAATAATTATTTCGTGATAGAGTCAACAAGTGTGCTGCATGCGCCTTTCTAACGCACAGAGTGAGTTTATCAGTCTTCTCTCTCACGGTATTGCTATATTCTATCACGGATATTATTTTTTACTCTGCCCTGTAAATAACATCGTGCAGTCTGTATCCACCGCACACTTGTACTTTCAATCTGTCAGAAAAGCACTGCAGGGTTGTCCTCTAGGTTTAATGTCAAAAATGCCAGCACTCGTTCCGGTCTTCACAAACGCTTATTTTGCGAAGCCTTTATTCCTCTTTCAATTGCAAGAGCGCTTTAGCCTGAGTCGTTAAAAAAATCATATGCCATTAATAACCAAGCAACAAGAACAGTTTCTTGTATTGATTGCTGATAACGCTATTGATAGTTCATTATTGGAGCATCAATTGAACCAGCATTGTTTGAGAGCCGTTTTAAACAGTGAACCCAGCGAAACTTCAACACTGCTTAACACTATCTTATTCGATCTTATACTGCTGGATGCTGGCTTTATAAAACTTGTTAAAGCGGCTGATTGCATAAACAACCAATCGCCCGTCATTGCCATCATTGATTCTGCAAATAACAGGCAAAAACAAAATATCATTGCTGCGGGATTTGACGATTATCTAATCAGACCGGTTACTCTAAGCAAGCTCAAGGAAATTATTGATCTTTGGGACATAAAAAATAAATCCACATCCGCATTTGATTATATTCAGGCAATACTGAATGCGACTCAAAATAACCGCCATCTTGCTTTAACTATTTTTAAGAAACTGTTCGAAGAATTTCCCTTGCAAATCACCTCTATCAAAGATGCTCTGGCACATCAGCATTTCCAATCGGCCCAAGAAATCACCCATAAATTACATGGGTCGGCAAGCTTTTGCGGTTTAACAGCCATTCAAAGATCTGCAAATTTATTAGAAAATTGTTTAATAAGTAAAGACTACCCGGCTATAAAGCCGCATTTTCTGAAATTGCAACAATCTATAGATAGCCTTATTAAGCAGCAAAAAAACATACTGGCATTATTAAAAAAAGATTAAAAACCCAAAAAAGCTTTAGGGTATTTTTATTGGCAATAGACAAATAGGTTATTTCAATCTATCAAGCAGCGCCTGAGCGGTCAATTGTTGCTCTGGCGTACCCTTCTCAAGCACCTCTCTGGCAATATCTCTGGCTGCGTCAGAATCATTCATATCAATATAAGCCATCGCCAAATCCAGCTTCGTTTCCAGCTCATCCAGATCAGAATCCTGTCCTTCTTCTGATATATCAAAGTCAAAATCATCTTCCAAGGGATCATTTGAGATATTTTCACTCAAAGCGGCCCGATTATCGGTTGAAAAATCTATACCATGATAACCTTCATCAAAGCCCTTTACAACGCTTGAAACAAGCTTATCGAGCTCCTTTTCCTTATCAGCTTTCTCACTCAGGTCAAAATCAAACGCTTCAAATTCATCCTTACCCGCAAGTTCTCGCGGTTTCCACAAGACGTCATCATGAGCCTTGTCTAATTCTGTGTTATCAGTTGGCCCACCTGAATCAAAATCAATACTTTCGTTATTCTTCCACTCATCATCTGGAACGTCATCATCAAAGGAAGTCAAATTAACATTCAACAAACCACCTGCTGTCTCAGATGTTTCTTTAACTGCCTCCTCATCAAGTGGCTCATTAGAAGCAACCGGGATAAAATCCGCATTCTTGATGCCGATGACTGGCCGGTTTGCTTCAACTCCATCAGGTTCGGCTAGAGTTGCATGGTTTTTTTCAAAAGTTGTCTTCTTTTCAGCAGCAAAACGATCCACTCCAGAAGAAAACAATATTGAATCCGGGCAAATATCACGGCCCATTTGGGTCACTTTCGCCCAAAACCCAATATCATCTTTTTTACCCGTCTCTGCCAATTCGCTGACATAGGCTTCAAAAGCATGCTTGTCTTTTCTGGAATAAATAATTTCCAGAAGTTTCAATTTGCAGTCATCACGATCAGGCTGATCTTCAAGTGCATCTCGCATCAGCTCCTCCGCTTGTTGATAACGCCCATAAGCCAGATAAACATCAGCTTCGGAAACCGGATCAATTTCATTCTGATCCGTATCAAATAGGTCAACGTCGGTACTTGAAATTTCACCTAGGAAAGAACTTTCACCTGTACCATCTGCATCATAAGCAACGCTATTTTTAGCACGCGACGGAGAAGAATTCCCCTTGGATTTATATATGTTTGAAGCATCAAACGGAGTTTGAATCTCTGTTTCTTGATCAAGCTTATGTTTTCGCCACCAATACCATCCTAGCAATGTTAACGTTCCCATGCCTATACCGGCAACCCATACATAATAACTATCCCGCCCCCCCTCTGCTTCGGATTCTGGCTTAATAGTCGACTTGACAACAGCTTTGGCCGGTTTTGGTTGAGCCACAGCAGACTCAATATCGACCTGGCCTGGCGCTGCCTGGATAACTGGCTCCTGATTAACCGGCTTTGCCTGCAACTGTTTTTGCATAACGGCAAGCTGCTGATCTTTTGAAGCAATGATTTGTTGCATCGTAGCCAACTGTTTTTCAAGATCTGCTACTTTGGCTTGCAGTGCATCGTCTACAGGAGTTGCAACGTCAACCTCATTGCCCGCTGTTTCAGAAGGCGCCGGCAACTTATCAAGGCCTGTCCTTATAGTGTTTATTTGTTCATTTACTGCAGCCGGCTCTACTTTTTCAGGGATAGCGGCTTCGGCAGGAGCAAGCAATGTTAACTTTTTAGATGCATCAGCTTTGTTAACATTTGCCGTTTCAATCGGGGTTTTGGTCAAGCGGTGTTTCCAGGCTTTTGTTTGCCTGTTGAGTTCAGCCAAGGCCTGATTTCGTGAAAACTTTAAAGCAGCCTTTCTATCCGGAATCTTCAGTATTTTTCCAATCAACAAGGCATTCATATTTTCCTGATAGAACGCACGCGGATTTTCTTCGTACAGAGCAATCATCATCTGCTCAACAGACACACCATCCCACCTGCCTGCCCGTTCTGCAATTTTCCAGAGCGTATCATTTTTTTCAGTCGGGCCATATTCCCTCGCTCCACTTGAACTCTTTCCAGTTCCTGTTTGCTGTCTTTTTAAGGCTGGATGTACTGGGAAAATTCCCTGCTCCGGTTCATAACTTTCGGAACGCGCTGCAATGGGAATAGTTGTCTGTTTATAGGCATCCGGAGGATCCACAAGCACAGTAAATTCACGATACAGACTACCTTTTGGCCAGCTCACTTCGAGCAGGAAATCCAGAAAGGGTTCTTTTACAGCTACATCAGAACTCAGCCTGATAACCACCGAACCATTAGCGCTGACTACTGTTGTAAATTTAATTTTTGATAGAAAAGGAGTCCATGGCACTCCTGCTTCATCAAACTTATCAGGGGAGGCTAAATGTACCTTTATGTCAGAAGCCTTTTCACCCGACGATTCAACCAATGAAATCACGGCATTCAGATTCTGATTAAGCGATGAGAGCAATTTAATATCGCCAATCCCTAATGTATGGCCACTAGCTGGAGCCAGTAACGATAATACCGCTAGAATGTTGGTTAAATTGCGCAAACTGCTTTCCTTCATACTCATTAATACAGACTATTACCGCGAACAGTCGACTATAAAGACAAGCTTAGCCTAGATGTAATTTTTTACCAGAACTTCTGCTATTTGCACACTGTTAAGAGCAGCACCTTTCCGGACATTATCACTTACTACCCACAAATTAATACCTTGCGGATGCGATATATCGTCTCTGATACGCCCCACAAACACATCATCACTACCAGATGATTCCGTCACAGCCGTCGGATATCCACCATTGATGCGCTCATCCATCACTGTTATGCCTGGCGCTTTTTCCAGCAACGCCCTGACTTCGCCGGCACCAATTTTTTTACCCGTCTCAATATGTACCGCTTCGGAATGTCCGTAAAAGACAGGCACCCGAACCGCAGTTGCATTAACTTTAATGTTGACATCACCAAGGATTTTCTGGGTCTCCCATACCATCTTCATTTCTTCCTTGGTATAGCCGTTATCCATAAACACATCAATTTGAGGCAGCACGTTAAAGGCAATCTGCTTTGGATAAACGCCAGGCGTAATCGCTTGCAAATTAAGAATATTGGCGGTTTGCAAGCCCAATTCTTCGATGGCCTCTTTACCTGTCCCGGAAACCGCCTGATAGGTACACACATTGATTCTGGTGATACCTGCTGCATCATAAATAGGCTTTAACGCGACTAACATCTGAATGGTTGAACAATTAGGATTGGCGATAATTCCACGATTCTTATACTCTGCAATTTTCTCCGGATTCACCTCGGGTACTACCAAAGGAATATCATCGTCATAACGAAACTGTGAAGTGTTGTCAATAACGATACAACCGGCAGCAGCGGCTTTTGGCGCGTAAATTTCCGAAACAGATGCGCCCGGAGAAAATAAACCTATATGCGCTTTGGAAAAATCAAAAGTTGCCAAATCTTGTACATTTAAAGAACCGCCTTTAAATGGCATTCTTTTACCCACTGAATTTCTGCTGGCTAAAGCATAAACCTCACCTACAGGAAAATTACGCTCTTCAAGAATTGCCAGCATGGCTTCACCCACTGCTCCCGTCGCACCAACAACTGCAACGTTATAAACTTTACTCATTTAGTTTTACCTTTTTGTTATAGCAAACCATAGAATTGAAATTCACACCTTAATTCAGAATAGCAAAAATTTTTTCAGTAATTTCTTCTACCGTACCTTTACCGGCAATCGAACTGAATTTAGCCTGTTGACCTGCTGCTGAATAATAGTCAACCAATGGTTTGGTATGTTCATGATAAACACTGAGCCTTTTACGCACGGTTTCTTCTTTATCGTCATCTCGCTGAATCAACGCTTCGCCTGTAACATCATCAATACCTTCGATTTTAGGCGGATTAAATTCAACATGATAAGTACGCCCGGATTGTAAGTGCACTCTTCTACCCGCCATGCGTTTTACAATCTCCTCATCCTCCACCACGATTTCAATAACGGTATCAATGACTACGCCCATGTTTTTAAGACCTTCGGCCTGCGCAATCGTTCGAGGAAAGCCGTCCAGCAAAAAACCGTTGGCACAATCAGGTTGTGCAATCCGTTGTTTAATCAAAGCTAAAATAATGTCATCGGAAACCAGGCCTCCCGAATCCATTACCTGTTTCGCCTGGATGCCCAGCGGCGTTCCTGCTCGAACCGCTGCACGCAGCATATCCCCCGTTGAAATCTGTGGAATTGCATATTTTTCAGTAATAAATTGAGCCTGAGTCCCTTTACCAGAACCTGGACTTCCGAGGAGGATAATGCGCATGAAATGACTCCAGTATATCGTTACGACAAATATTGACTAAAATAACTGCCAGTTAACAGCCAAAAAAACAAGGTCTTGTGACTTTAACAAAGCAAGAGTGCGTATTTTATAACACAAGCGCTTTAATCTCTTGTAAAAATAAGATATTTTCCTTATTCTTATGCAGTTAACTACAATCAGGAGAACAAAAGATGCGTGTTGAAGATTTAATGAAAACAAAAGTATTTACAGTAGAGCAACACGAGTTGATCGATCGGGTCTTTTTTTTAATCCATTACGAAAAAGTTCGCCACATACCCGTCGTTGAAAAAGGCAAAGTTATCGCGATCGTATCCGACAGAGATCTGTACAAAGCCCTGGGGCCGAAACACAACTCCAGCGCAATTGAAGCAGCGCCCGGCAAAAGCACTGTAGAACTGCATGTTATCCCACAAAAAGTACACCACATTATGCGCCGAGGCGTATTGACTGTTAATCCTGACACCTATGCATCAGAAGCTGCAGCAATTATGGCCGACAAAAAAGTTGGCGCATTGCCGGTGGTCGACAAGGCTGGCAAATTAGTCGGCATAATATCAGCTATAGACATACTCCGGGTTTTTTCAAAAATAGAAAAATCGAGTGAAAAAAGAGAGCAAAGAATAGCGACTGGCATCAGTCATACATAAAATCCTGGTATTCGCTGCACGCAAAAAGTCCCGCAGTGGGACTTTTTTGTTTTAAGCAGACAAATTGCTGCTCCTTCATACTTTTTCATAGTAAGAAGTTGCTGCTGCAAACCCTGCCCGGTAAAAATTAATCATTTTTGATTTCAATATCTTCGCACCCGCAGCAGCATAAAACAGAATTCCCTGCGCATTCATTTCAGCATCAACTACGACCCGGTAGTAAAATATACCAATAATTTCCCCAGTAGACCTTGGCAATGCAGCACATCACGATTTAATATAGATACAAACCCCATGCAGAATAATTTGGATAGCCATGATGAGTAACCTGATTAAACTTTTTCAAGACTCTTCTTCCCTACAAGGCAGCAATGCCAGTTTCGTCGAAAACTTATATGAACGGTTCCTGGAAGATCCTGAATCTGTTGAGCCCAGCTGGCAAAAAGAATTCAACGCCATTCATCACGGAACAGTTTATGAGGCCCCGCACAGCCCTGTTGTAGAACGCTTTGCACAGCTTGCCGTTAAATCTCAAGGCAGACTGGCTCAATTACAAGGCTTCACCGAAGAAAGCGTAAAAAAACAGGCAGCTGTCTCCCGTCTAATTAACCATTACCGCGTTCGCGGACACCAAATTGCCAACAATAATCCACTAGGGAAAACCGCCCCCCCACCTGCCGATATGGATCTGGCCTATTACGGGCTTGCCGAACCGGATATGGATACCCTGTTCGATACAGGCGCGCTTTATGGAGTTGATCGATTACCTTTACGTGACATTATTGCCAGCCTGAAAGAAATCTATTGCGGCAGCATCGGCTCTGAATTCATGCACATAGTCGATACCTATACCAGACGCTGGGTCATAAACCGTCTAGAAAATTCTAAAGCCAACTTAAAACTGGAACCTGAAAAAAAACAATGGCTATTAAAACTTTTGACTGCGGCTGAAGGTATAGAAGTCCATTTGCAACATAAATTTGTAGGACAAAAACGCTTCTCTCTGGAAGGCGGTGAATCCCTGATTCCCATTCTGGATGAATTAATTCAAAACGCGGGAGAGAAAGGCGTAAAAGAAATTGTTATCGGCATGGCGCATCGAGGCCGCTTGAATGTTCTGGTCAATATTTTGGGTAAAAGCCCTGCCAGTTTATTTGATGAATTTGTCGGCACGTATACACCTTCACCCGGCGTCAGTTCGGGTGACGTAAAATATCACATGGGTTTTTCATCTGATGTTGACACGCCCGGCGGCCCTGTACATTTAACACTCGCCTTCAATCCTTCACATCTGGAAATCATCAATCCGGTTGTTGAAGGCTCGGTCAAGGCCCGCCAGGACCGCGCCGGAAAAAAGGGCATAAGAACCGTTATTCCGGTATTAATTCACGGGGATGCGGCCTTTTCAGGACAGGGTATCGTCATGGAAACCCTGAATATGTCGCAAACCCGCGCTTTTTCTACAGGTGGAACCATTCATATCGTCATTAACAATCAAATCGGCTTTACTACCAGCAACCTGCTGGATGCACGCTCCACGCTTTATTGCACCGATGTTGCCAGCATGCTTCAGGCGCCGGTTTTTCATGTCAACGGTGATGATCCTGAAGCGGTACTATTTGTTACCAAACTCGCTCTCGATTACCGGATGACTTTCAATAAGGATGTGGTCATAGAACTTATTTGCTATCGCCGACTCGGTCATAACGAGGCTGACGAACCTGCAACTACCCAGCCCATCATGTATAAAAAAATCCGCAAACACAAAACCACGCGGAAACTTTATGCTCAAAAGCTTATTACTGAAGGCATTATTAGCGACGAACAAGCTGCAATAATGGAGCAGGATTACCAGAATTTGCTTGAAGCGGGGCAAATTGTTTCCCGGCCCGTATTGGAAAATGCCAGTTATTCCTACACCAATCAATGGCACCAATACTATAATAAAAGCTGGGATAGCGCCTGTAACACGGCCATTTCACTGGATCAACTGCGCTATTGTAATGATCAGATGCAGCTGCTTCCTGCAGGTTTTGAATTGCATCCCAGAGTTGCTAAAGTCATGGATAACCGCCGTAAAATGGCCGCCGGCGCTATGCCCCTGGATTGGGGATTTGCTGAAAATCTGGCTTATGCCAGCCTCATTATAGAAAAATACCATGTTCGACTGACCGGTCAGGACGTGGGGCGGGGCACATTTGTTCACCGCCACGCAGTTTTACATAACCAGCTCAATAATAAAACCTACACACCTATCAAACATCTGGACAAGGATCAAGGCCGCGCCCAGATTTTTGATTCCCTGTTGTCTGAGGCTGGCGTCCTGGGTTTCGAATACGGCTACAGTACAACAATGCCAAATACCCTGGTCATCTGGGAAGCGCAATTTGGCGATTTTGCCAATGGCGCTCAAGTAGTCATCGATCAGTTTATCAGTTCCGGCGAAACCAAATGGGGACGCTTGTGTGGACTGGTTATGTTGTTGCCCCATGGCTACGAAGGCCAGGGACCTGAACACTCATCTGCAAGACTGGAACGTTATCTGCAACTCTGTGCCGAACATAATATCCAGGTTTGCAATCCGACCACTCCCGCACAGATATTCCATTTGTTGCGCCGCCAGATAATACGTCCATATCGAAAACCACTGATCATTATGAGTCCTAAAAGTCTTCTGCGGCATAAACTTGCAGTTTCCACGCTTGAAGATCTGACCAACGGACAATTTCAGACTATCATCGGAGAGCAGGATGACATCAATCCCAAAAAAGTCACACGCTTTATCTTATGTTCAGGCAAAGTCTATTATGATCTGCTGGAAACGCGTCGGCTGGACAATCTGAAACATGTTGCTATTGCCCGTATCGAACAGCTTTATCCTTTCCCCGATAAATTATTTAAAGCAGAAATTGCAAAATATGAGCATCTGGAAGAGTTCATCTGGTGTCAGGAAGAGCCGAAAAATCAGGGTGTCTGGTATCAATCCAAACATCACTTTACCGACAATCTGCCAGAACATATCAGCGTAACTTATGCCGGACGTGATGCATCGGCAGCGCCCGCTGTAGGCAATTTCCAAGTTCATATAGAACAACAAAAAGCTGTCGTCCAATCGGCCTTATACGGCAAACCTTCAGGAAAATAACATGAGCATTGAAGTCCTAGTTCCCAATCTACCCGAATCTGTTTCTGATGCAACGCTGATCACCTGGCACAAACAAGCCGGTGATTTTGTTACCAAGAATGAAAACCTTGTTGATCTTGAAACAGATAAAGTGGTGCTTGAAGTAACGGCACCTGAATCGGGCGTACTCAGCCAAATACTTAAGGACAACGGCGCTATCGTTACCGGCGGTGAGGTACTGGCATTATTGGAAGCTGAAACGGCTCAACAGCGCTCAGCCGTCGAAAAACAGGCAATACCCGATAAAGCACCTGAGCACAACGATGAAGATATACCCTTAAGTCCTTCAGTCCGCCGGTTGATTCATGAGAATACCCTGGATGCTTCGGCAATAAAGGGCACCGGAAAAAGCGGCCGGCTCACCAAAACAGATGTGCTGGATCATCTCGACAAACACACACCAGCAACTGTAAAGGCGCAAAAGCCAACCGCAGAGACTCAAAATATTGCGTCTCCAGAAGCAGCAAAGCCGGAAACAGAAAAACCGTCCGAAACCACAACGATCACCTCAAATCTACGGCCTGAACAACGTGTTGCAATGACCCGCTTAAGGGCAAAAGTTGCTGAACGGCTGTTACAAGCACAACAAAATGCAGCCATGTTGACAACTTTCAACGAAGTCAACATGCAGAGTGTCATTGACCTTCGTAACCAGTACAAAACCAGATTCGAACAGAAACACGCCGTCAAACTGGGTTTTATGTCGTTTTTTGTCAAAGCCTCAATTGAGGCTTTGAAACACTTCCCGGCAATCAATGCTTCTATTGATGATAACGATATCATCTATCATGGCTACTACGACCTGGGCATTGCCGTCAGCACACCGCGAGGCCTGATTGTGCCGGTGTTGCATGACGCCGATCAACTTGATTTTGCCGGTATTGAAAAATGCATTGTCGATTTTGGAGAAAAAGCCAGAGCTGGCACATTAACCTATGACGACTTGAAGGGCGGCACGTTTACTATTACCAACGGCGGCGTATTTGGCTCAATGTTGTCTACTCCCATACTTAATCCACCCCAGTGCGCAATTTTAGGGATGCACGCCATCAAGGAACGAGTTGTTGTTGAAAATAGCCAGATGGTTATAAGGCCGATTATGTATCTGGCTCTTTCATACGATCATCGCCTGGTAGATGGCCGCGAAGCCGTGCAATTTTTGGTCACGATAAAAGAATGCCTGGAAGCTCCCGCCCACCTGCTACTTAACATTTAACGCTATGTCAAAAAAGCATTCACATTACGATGTTATCATCATTGGTGCAGGGCCGGCCGGTTATGCCAGTGCTATTCGCTGTGCACAGCTCGGATTAACAACCGCCTGCATTGATAGCTGGCGCAATAAAAAAGGCCAGAGTCGATTAGGCGGTTCCCACCTCAATACCGGCGGCCTTGCCACCATGACCTTGCTGGAATCCGCAAAAATCTATCATCAGTTCAACCAGGAGATTGCTAAACACGGCATTCATGTCGACGCCATTTCAATGGATTTACCGGTAATGATTCAACGCAAAGATAAAATTATCGATGAAATCGGCCTCAAAATGGCTGACTTGTTCGCGCATCACAAGATAGACCACATTCAGGCAAAGGCCCGATTACTGAATGCACGCCAGGTGGAAGTGACCGCCCTGGATACCCAGGCGTATTCAATCCTTAATGCCGAGCATATTATTCTGGCGACGGGTTCTTCACCCATCAAATTACCCTGTGCAACAGTTGACAACGAATTTATTATTGATTCCATCACCGCTTTAAATCTTCAAGAAGTTCCCAAAAAATTGGCCATTATCGGCGCCGGCGCGGTTGGCCTTGAATTAGCAAGCATCTGGAATAGACTCGGCGCTGAAACCATACTGCTGGAAGCACAAGAAAACTTTTTATCCTTACTCGACCAGCAAATTTCACGTGAAGCCTATCGTATTTACTGTCAACAGGGACTGGACTTGCGATTGGGCGCACGGGTTGTTTCTGCAAAAAAAATCAACCGGAAAGTCACAGTAGATTACCAAGACCAGGAGGGCAATCACACCCTGCGCGTGGATAAACTCATTGTTGCTTGTGGCAGAAAACCCAATTCCGAAAACCTGGCAGCCCCTGAAGCCGACTTATTGCTGGATGAAAACGGCTATGTCCATGTTGACGAAAATTTCCGGACCAACCTGCCCGGTGTTTATGCGGTTGGCGACTTGACCCTGATCGGGCCCATGCTGGCACATAAGGGCATGGAGGAAGGCTTATTCGTTGCCGAACTTATTGCCGGAATGCATAACCCGCTCAACTATGACAACCTCCCCTGCGTTATTTATACCGAACCTGAAATTGCCTGGGTAGGTCAAACCGAACAGGCTCTGCACGCAGCAGGCGAAGCCATCAAAATTGGCATCTTTCCGTTATCTGCTACCGTTCGAGCACTCGCGATGGGTAAAACCGAAGGCATGATTAAAATCATTGCCCACGCCGGAAACGACAAGATACTCGGCGTTCATATCATCGGCACGCAGGCCTCTGAATTGATAGCAGAAGCCGTACTGGCAATGGAGTTCTCTGCCAGCAGCGAAGACCTGGCAAGAACCATACACGCGCGCCCTACCCTCTCGGAAGCAGTACATGATGCTGCGCTCGCACTAAAACAGAGGGCTTTGCATTTGCCGCCGGGCAAATAAATGTCCCTATGGTAGTCGTTAGCCTGGCACCACAGGTATTGTAATATATTATAAAGAGCCAAAATATGCTGCCAATGCCTTTATATCATCTTCGGATAGACTGCCCGCTATAGCCTGCATATGCTCATTTTTACGCACACCTTCCTTGAAGCTGTTTAACTGCTTTCTCAAGTATTCAGGATGCTGGCCTGCAAGCCTGGGAAACTGACCATTACCTTCAGCTGATGAACCATGGCATCCAAAACACATAGCTGCTTTGGATTCACCGGTTTTTGCAAGAGCTGGATCGCCGCCAGCGCTGACAGATGGTTGACTGGAAAAATAGGCGGCCAGATTCTCAATATCGTCATTACTCAGGTTAGCGGCCATGGATTGCATCGTTGGGTTGCTGCGGGCTCCTGTTTTGAATGCGTTAAGCTGATTAATCAAATAAGTCGATTGTTGTGCTGCCAAATTAGGCCATTGAGCGTTGCTGCTTTTACCCTTGGGGCCATGGCAACCCATACAGATGGCGGCTTTTTGTTCACCCGCAGCCACATCAGCGGCAAAAACCGGAACAACCCAAAAACCGGCCATTAACAGGCATACCGAAAGAAAATATTTTAGTGAATTCATAGTTTACCTCATGAGAACGTTAGACTATTATTTCAGACAAACCCTCGAAAGCATTTGCCTTTTGATTTCAAATGCGCAATTACTATACAACTAAAAAGCCTCAGTGCTAATGAAAAATTGAAAGTTTCAGGATGATATGCAAAACACCAGTACACAATCAGTACCTGTACCCGCTTTGGGCGTCGGCGGCATCGTGTTTAATCTCCAAAAACAGGTCTTGATGATCCAGCGCAACCAGCCGCCGGCTATGGGTTTTTGGTCTATTCCAGGCGGCAAACTGGAGCCGGGTGAATCATTGGCTGAAGCCTGTCAACGAGAGATTAAAGAGGAAACCGGCCTGGAAACCAACGTTAAAAATATAGTTGCGATAGTCGAAAGGCGCATCGAAGGCTTTCATTATGTGATTATTGATTATCTGGCTATTCTGAAGGACCAGGAAAACAGCTTACCGATTGCACAGGGCGATGTCGCCCAGGCAAAATGGATTGGTCTGGGACAGCTTACCAATTATAATCTGGTGCCCGGGCTGGCGGAAATTATCATGCGAACCTACAGTATGCATAGCGCTAATCATTCAGCAGGCCTGTACGATGTTGATGCGACAGGTACAGACTATATTCTTCCTGATGTGAGTGAATTTCGTTAAATAGTATGAGAGGCCTGGTTTTTTTATCTTGTATAAAAATGGCTTAAACTTCTTGGGCGCAGGATTTTTATCCGTATCAGGCAACCTACCTGACTATTAGTACAGCAGCTGTTAATCATCGATTATTTTTTCAAACAGATGACAAGCACAGCGCTGTACGTTTTATATGCCGGTCAGGATATGAAGTTTCTCGCGCTTTATAGTGAGCGGAAATAGCAAATGGCCTTTGCTTAGGTGATTTCCAGAAAATAATTTACCCATCATGTGGGCCGAATCAGGATGTCCCATTTTGGCAGGATTGGGTTTCGTTCCAGTCTGGCTTCAATCGCCAACATCGCCTTCTTAGACAGTGAAATTCCTTTCTGGTAGACCG
>JAGXGJ010000095.1 GCA_024636875.1 Methylococcaceae bacterium
ATTTTGTTTACATAAACATGAAGTTGAGTTTGAGGCAATAGGAAACAAATTTGTTTCTACTTTAACCACCTTCAAGCCATTGTTTTGATTTTATTATTATGACATTTGCCGGGCTTTATCAACTCACTTTCAGAGTGGCTAGCTCGAATAGCCGTTTTTTATCCGTATCGATTAATAAGGTTAAACGGGCGCTACTGGTTTCCATAAAGTGGTCACGAGAGTGATTGCCAAAGGCAATCAATAAAGGTATTGTGTCATCAATAGTAATAGCTTTAGAAATGGAGAAGAGAGATGGCTATCCCAAGAGTGCTTGCGATGGTAATGGCCGGTGGCGAAGGCACTCGCCTGAACCCACTCACTGCAGAGCGTTCAAAACCGGCAGTTCCATTCGGCGGGCGTTACCGCCTCGTCGATTTTGTGCTCAGCAATCTGGTTAATTCCGAAATCCACTCGATCTATTTGCTGGTCCAGTACAAATCCCAATCCTTGATCGAGCACGTACGACGAGCATGGTCGGTTTCAAACATCATAGCGGACCACTTCGTGACTGTCGTTCCACCCCAGATGCGCGGCGGCCCGGACTGGTTCCAGGGCACCGCTGACGCCGTCTATCAGAACCTGGGGCTGATTTACCATCACCATCCCGACGTAGTGGCGGTCTTCGGCGCCGATCACATCTATCGCATGGATATTAATCAAATGGTTCAGTTTCATTTGGACCACGAGGCCGATGTGACGGTGGCAGCCTTGCCTGTGCCATTGAATCAGGGTCACAACTTTGGCATCATCACTCCGGATAGTTCGTTCCGAATCATTGATTTTCAGGAAAAACCCGCGCAACCAAAGCCTATTCCCGGCGATCCGCAACACTGTTTTTCCTCAATGGGTAATTACCTGTTTAAGACCAAGGTGCTCATTGATGCCTTGGAGGAAGCTCATACCCGAGGAGAAAAAGATTTCGGCCATAATGTACTACCCAGACTGATTCATACGCACAAGGTCTGTACTTATGATTTCACCTCCAACCGGATACCAGGCGTCAAAACTTATGAAGAACCCTCTTATTGGCGCGATGTCGGCAACCTTGAAGCCTATCATGCGGCCCATATGGATCTGCTCGGACCGGAGCCGCGGTTCGATACCTTCAATCCCGATTGGCCTATTTATTCGGATCACTATTTCGGGCCGGAAGCCAGGATCATTAGCGGTGAAATTCGAAACTGCATTATTGGCGGAGGAACCATTATCAAGGGGGGCAATATTCGTAATTCGGTGATCCGGCACGAGGTAATGATCGAACCCGACGTCGATATTGAAGATTGCATCATCATGGACTACAGCTTCATAGGCAGTGGCTCCCGCCTTCGCCGCGCCATCATTGGCCGATATAATCTAATCGAACCGGCCACTGTGATCGGCTATGACCCCACCGCTGATCGGCAACGCTACGCTATTAGCCCATCCGGGATCGTGGTCGTACCGAAAGGCGGGCGAGGACAGATCCGGGTGTATTGAGCGGCACGAGCAGAACTCTGCACCCGGACGTGGAAGCCGCCAAGTACAAATTCATCGCCGCTTATCTTGAATACTCGCGGCAGCAAATCCATGCGCCCGTTTCAGGCTATATGTCCATGCGCAAAGTCCAGGTCGGAAGCCGGGGCCAGCCCGGTGATCCACTAATGACACTGGTTCCTTTGGACCATCTGCGGGTAGAGGCGAACTAGCGGGAGACCGAGATGGCGCGGGTGCGACCCGGCCAGCCGGTTGAGATTACCGTCGATCTTTATGGGAAGAGCCAGATCTATCATGGAACCGTTCTTTATTCATTTCTCGCTTTTCCCGACAGCCGCTTTGGGCATGAACAAGCGGATGAAAAATTTTTCAATTTCAACCAGTAAAAACACGCTTGAGGCGACGGCGACGATCATCTGCCAGGTATGCGCGTCTATGTCAACAGTGCCAAATAACACTTGCATGGGCTGCCAATAGGTTAGAGCCATTTGGAATCCTGTCAGCAGCAGGA
This sequence comes from Methylococcaceae bacterium, assembly GCA_024636875.1. Taxonomy (GTDB): domain Bacteria; phylum Pseudomonadota; class Gammaproteobacteria; order Methylococcales; family Methylomonadaceae; genus JAGXGJ01. The sequence goes on from JAGXGJ010000095.1 coordinate 2,024, forward strand.
TCGCCAGCCACACCAGCCAGTTACCGAACAGGCCATGCAGGTTGAGCACGGAATGGTACAGGTAACGGCTATTGAAGACATAAAATATTTCAAACATCACCAAGGTGTTCACAGCAACAGTCCGTGCCTGTTCAATCGAGGTTCCCAATGAACGCTCCCAAAGAAACAGGCCGAAGGTACCTGAAACAATAATCAGCGATACGAATAGAATGCGCCAGATCAAAAACACCGAGAGTAATGGCTCATCAGGCTTCCGGGGCATGCGGTTCATAATGTTTCGCTCCGGCGGCTCAAAGGCCAGCGTTAGCGCCAGCGTCACCGCCGTAATCATATTCACCCATAATATTTGTATCGGGGTAATAGGCAATGTTTCACCCATGACGATGGCGGCGACGATGATAAATGCTTCGCCGCCATTGGTAGGCAGGATAAAAATAATCGACTTAAGCAGGTTGTCGTAAATACCACGGCCTTCTTCAACGGCATCGGCTATGGAAGCAAAATTGTCATCCGCCAACACCATTTCGCTGGTCTCCTTCGCGACCTCCGTGCCTTTTTTACCCATCGCCACACCGACATCTGCTCGTTTTAATGCCGGCGCATCATTAACACCGTCACCGGTCATGGCCACCACCTGCCCTTCTGCTTGCAGTGCGGTCACCAGACGTAGCTTGTTCTCCGGACTGGTACGGGCAAAAACATCGGCGTTGCGGATGGCGGCTTTAAGTTCACTATCGGTCATTTCATCCAGCTCTGCTCCGCTCAATACCAAGCCATTACCGATTTTGATTTGTGCGGCAATGGCTAGGGCCGTCGCCGCATGATCACCGGTAATCATTTTGATGCGGATACCGGCGTTTTGACACTTGAGTACCGCTTTAACGGCTTCTGGACGCGGCGGGTCAATCATGCCGACAATGCCCACCAGAGTCAGTCCACTTTCAACATCGACAAGGTCAATTTGCTTCTGTGAGGGGGGTACAGTCTTGAAGGCAATCGCAAGCAGGCGCTGACCACTGCCTGCAATTTCATCCATCTTTTTATGCCAATGGGCAATATGAAAGGGCACATCCTCACCATCAATGCGTTGCAGACTGCACATGTCCAGCACCCGTTCGGGTGCGCCCTTGATAAACACAAAGGCATGGCCGCTAACGTCATGATGCAGTGTCGCCATATAGCGGTGTTCCGATTCGAATGGAATAATGTCGGTGCGAGGCATTTCTTGATTGAGTAAATCAGGGTCCATACCCGCTTTGTACGCCAGCGTGATTAATGCACCCTCGGTAGGATCCCCATGCACAACCCAGTTACCGGATTTTTGCTCCAATCTTGCGTTATTACACAGCGCGGCGGCACGAAGCAATTCATGCAAATGCGGATCATCTTCTAGGGTCGTTGTTTCACCGGCCAGTATAAAACGGCCTACGGGCTTATAACCGACGCCTTCCACAGTAAACAGTTTGTTATTGACGAAGACCGATTTAGCAGTCATTTCGTTACAGGTCAAGGTGCCGGTTTTATCGGAACAGATGACGGTTACCGAGCCTAAGGTTTCGACGGCCGGCAAACGCCGGATAATGGCATTGCGCTTGGCCATGCGTTGCACGCCGATAGCCAGGGTAATGGTCATAATAGCCGGCAAGCCTTCGGGAATGGCGGCCACGGCAAGCCCCACCGCCGACATAAACAGCTCGGTCAAGGAAGCGTGCTGAATAGCCCAGCCATAGGCAAAAGTAGCCGAGGCCAGTGTTAAAATAGCAAAGGTCAACCACTGGCTGAAGCGTGCAATCTGCCTCAGCAGCGGCGTGGTTAATTGTGGAACCCCACGCAGCATGGAGCTGATGCGGCCAATTTCAGTAAGGTCGCCGGTAGCAACGACCATGCCGAGTGCAGTACCGCAGGTAATTAAAGTGCCCGAATAAGCCAGACAGAATCGATCCCCAAGCGCGGCATTGGCATCGACTGCCGCGGTATTTTTTTTGGCGGGTAGCGATTCCCCGGTGAGCATGGCTTCATCGGCACGCAAATTTTTGACCTGTAATAAACGCAAATCAGCCGGCACTTTGTCACCGCTTTCCAGGCTGACAATATCGCCCGGAACCAGTTGCTCTGCTGGTATGAGAACACGCTTGCCGTCGCGCAACACCATGGCCTGGTGCGTGAGCATATTGCGTATCGCATCCAGGGCTTTTTCCGCCTTGCCCTCCTGGATGAAACCGATCAACGCATTGATCAAGACCACACCGGCGATAACGCCGCTGTCGATCCAGTGTTCAATGGCTACCGTTACACCAGCGGCGATAAGCAATACATAAATAAGAACATTGTGAAATTGGCTGAAAAAGCGTTTGAAAGGGCCGCGACTGGCCACTTGCGTCAATTTATTGAAGCCGTACTGCGTCTGCCGGCGCTCAGCCTCTTGCTGGCTTAAGCCCTGTTCAGTGCTGGCTAAAGCCTCACACGTTGCCTCTGCAGAAAACGAGTGCCATGGACGACTGTCTGATGCTCGTTTTTTTTTCATATTGACTGTTCTCATTTTTGGTTTACATCAGCAAGCTTCTCAAGTTCTTCTTTTTGATGCAAATCAACGCCAACACTGACAATAAAACTGGTAACGGCTTCAATATCCATCTCCGATTTTACGACCTTCGAGCGGTGTACAACAATGGTAAAGCCGGACGTTGGATTGGGAGATGTAGGCACATAGACAACCAGCATTTCGCCCACCTTATTGGTGACAAAGCCCGGCACCCATAAGCCTTCTTTGGGGTATTCAAGAAAAATAATTTCTTTGGCTTGACTTTTTTCCTGACGACCGAACAGATTAACCAGTTTTTGACTGACTCTGTAAATCGTCCTTATCATTGGAATCCGGTTAATCAATAATTCAAACTGTTGCAGCATCCACATTTTTTCTGATACGGTGACTCTATAACCGGTATAAGCAATGGCCATAAAAGAAAGCGTGAATGCCACAGCAGTTATAAAGATGTTGTTGGAGTAACCGTAAATATAAATAAAAAAATGCCTCAGGATTGTTTCCAAAAACACCAGGACTTGAATGACAATAACAACCGGAATGACCGCTAAAATACCGACTATAAAATATTTCAGACTCGATTTAATAAAATTAAGCATGTTTAACTCCTGATTTAGGCTCGACAACGTTAAGGAAAACTCTTGCAGAACCGGGTTATGGTGTTATCCAAAGATTGATAGCAAGGACAGTTGGGTCTTGGACAAAAAAGTATTAGTTCAGTATCAAGTTTAGATAGCTTAAGGTTCATCGCATGTGTGCAAGTTTTTTGTTGCTGCACTATGTCAATAATCTCTGAACATTACCACCTGCATTGTTTTGTAGGGACTACCTAAAATCGGCCAGTTTTGCCAATAAAGAATCCAGATCTTTTTCGGTATGCTCAGCTGAAATCTGCAATCTGATTTCCTGTTCACCTTGCGGTACAACCGGGTAATTCAGGCCGGTAACCAGAATATTATGCGCGAATAAATGCGCCACCAATGCCGATGTCTTGTCCGTATCCCTGATAAAAACGGGCACGATAGGATGTTCTCCCGGTAGCGTTTCAAACTCCAGTTGTTCAAGTCCTGATCGAAGACGGCCGCTGAATCCGCGCAGTTTTTCCAGCGAATGCAAGCCTTCATGGCTCGCAGCAATGTCTAAAGCGGCGCTTGCCGCAGCCGCTTCAGCGGGCGTGATGGGATTTGAATAAATGTAAAACGGTGAAGTTTCCCGCAAATAATTTATCACTTCCGAACTGGCAGCGACATAACCGCCGTTAACGCCAAAGGCCTTACCCAGCGTAGCAATTAATATATCGGCCTTGCTCTGCGTATATTCTTCTGTGCCCCGTCCGGTCTGACCAAAGGCTCCAACACCGTGAGAATCATCAACAATGCTAATAATACCCTCTTCATACGCATCCTCATACTGTTTACAGCAAGCGCTCATTTTATCGAGAGCTGCGTAATCACCACGCATGCTGAAAATCCCGTCAGTAACCAGGCAAACGCGCTTGACCCGGCCTTTATACGCTCCAAGAATCTTGTCCAGTGCTTCAATATCAGCATGGGCAAAAACTTCCTTGCAGGCAGGATGGGATAAGCGTATTGCATTGATAATACAGTTGTGATTCAGGGCATCACTGACGACCAAGGTGTCGGCAGAAATAAACTGCGGCAACACCCCCATCATCGTTGTATAAGCCGAACTGAACAGCATTGCCGCTTCACGAGCATGAAAATCAGCCAGTTTTTGTTCAAGTTCAATATGCGGCTGGCAGGTGCCGCTGATAAAACGAACCGCTCCAGGGCCTGTGCCGAATTTTTCGGCCGCTTCCGCTTCCGCTTTTATAACCTGCGGATGCACGGCGAGACCCAGGTAGGAATTTGAGTTCATGCGCAAGAATGCTCTATCCCCGTAGCCTTCAAGAAAATACCGGGCGCCGAAACCGCCATCGGCTGCTTTCATGCCGGTGATGACTTTCTCATCGCCCTTGCCTATACCCCGTAGTTGTAATTCGGTTACTTTATCAATGAACAGCTGTTCCACTTTTTTCAACGACATAAATGCCTCCGTTTAGTCTGTTAGCTAATGAGATACTTGCAAAGCTCCTGGCAATTGCCTTTCGACAGGGCTCTCCTGAGCCTTTCGACTACGCTCAAGAGAGCCGCAGCCGAAGGACTCAGGGCGAACGATAGCTGTGTTAAATTTATTCATTTTTTCCGTTCGTAGTGAGCCTGGTCGAACCGCATACCTGCTTTATACAAGCACATCTACTTGAGGGTAATTTTCTCCAGCATATCCTTGACCATTGCCGGCATATCAAAATGAGCCTGCCAGCCCCACTCGGCTCTGGCTGCGCTGTCGTTCATGTGTCTGGGCCAGGAATCGGCAATCGCCTGCCGCAGGGGATCGATGCTGTAACTGATAGTGAATTCAGGAATATGCTTTTGTATTTCTGCCGCCAGCTGCTGCGGAGTAAAACTCATGGCCGTCACATTAAAGGCATTCCTGTGCTTTAGCTTCTTACAGTCCGCTGTCATCAAACTAATAGCGGCATCAAGAGCGTCAGGCATATACATCATATCAAGTTGCGTATCGGTCCGAAGGAAACACTCATAATGCCGGATTTTTATCGCTGCATAAAAAATATCCACTGCATAATCAGTCGTGCCTCCGCCCGGCAGGGCTTTGCTGGAAATCAGTCCCGGATATCTTAAGCCGCGTGTATCGACTCCAAAACAATGATGATAATAATCGCAAAGCAGCTCCCCCGAAACCTTGGTAATACCGTAAATGGTCGTTGGCCGCTGGATGGCATCCTGCGGCGTATCCAAAGAAGAGGCTCCGGTTCCAAAGGCTGCAATCGAACTGGGGAAGAACAGCGCACACTGATGTACTCTGGAAGTTTCCAGAACATTGATCAGACCATTCATATTGACATCCCATGCCTGCTGCGGCTTTTCTTCCCCAATAGCGGAAAGCACTGCGGCGAGATGAAAAATCGTATCAATATTATTTGCTTCTACAACTTGATTGACTGCCGCTGCATCGCGCACATCCAGTCGGCAAAAAGGCCCCGATTGCATTGATTCGTTCAAGGCGGGTCTTATATCGGCAGCAAGCACATTTTCCGCGCCATATTGGCTGCGCAAGGCTATCGTTAACTCCGAGCCGATTTGTCCAATTGCACCTGTTACCAGTATTTTTTTCATCTGCGCCTTCACTGTTTTACCAAGGGTGTATTGTTAAAATTTACCCGACTTACGGATTTGCTAAATCCATCCTATTGCATCGATGTACTGACATGTGAATTCTTACGTGCCTTCTTGCCATGACGACAAATAAACCTGCTGCTCCGGACTTAAGCTATCAATACTGATGCCCATTGCCGCCAGCTTCATTGTGGCCACCTGTTGATCAATATCTGCCGGCACCGGATGCACGATGTTTTCAAGATCAGCGCCATGCTGCCACAAATAGGCAATGCTCAGCGCCTGATTGGCAAAACTCATATCCATGACCGTTGCCGGATGGCCTTCAGCGGCTGCCAGATTGACCAGCCGTCCTTCGGCTAACAATCGGATCGTACGTCCGTCTTCAAGCTGATAAGTATCAACGCTGATACGTGGGCGGTGTTTTTTTACGCTCAGCTTTTCCAGTGCCGGAATATTGATTTCAACATTAAAATGGCCGGAATTGGCTATCACACAGCCATCCTTCATGACCGCAAAGTGCAGTTGATCCAGCACGTGTTTGTCGCCGGTTGCCGTAATAATAAAATCCGAACAGGCGGCAGCCTCCAGCATAGGCATGACCCGAAAGCCATCCATCGCGGCTTCCAATGCCCTCAACGGATCGACTTCGGTAACGATGACGTGGGCGCCATGGCCTTTCGCGCGCATGGCAATGCCGCGTCCACACCAGCCGTAACCGGCAACCGTAAAGGTTTTACCAGCCAGAAGTATGTTGGTGGCGCGAATAATGCCGTCCAGTGTGCTTTGGCCGGTGCCGTAACGGTTGTCAAACAGATGTTTGGTCATGGCGTCATTGACGGCGACCACCGGAAATTTAAGCGCCTTATCCGCCGCCATGGCGCGTAGCCGGATCACACCGGTGGTTGTTTCTTCGGTGCCGCCAATAACTTCAGCCAGTAAATCGCTGCGGTTTTTATGCAATTCACTGACCAGATCGGCGCCATCATCCATGGTCAGTTGCGGCCGGTGATCCAGCGCTTTGGCGATATACCGGTAATAAGTGCCGCCATCTTCACCGCGTATGGCATAAGTGGGGACATGATAATGCTGCACCAGTGCGGCAACGACATCATCCTGTGTGCTGAGTGGATTGCTTGCGCATAATACCAGGTCCGCGCCGCCTGCTTTCAGGGTGCGTGCCAGGTTGGCCGTCTCGGTGGTGATATGCAGACAGCCGCTGATTCGCGCGCCCGCCAGCGGCCGTTCCCTGGCAAAACGATCATGGATTGCGCGCAGCACCGGCATTTCGGTAAGCGCCCATTCGACGCGCTCATGCCCCTTGTCCGCAAGAGAGGGATCTTTGATGTCATAGTTGTTATTAATCATGGTTTTGGTGACGTGCCTGTGTATTAAATTCGGTGTTTAGGATGGTCTCTTCGTGAGAGATTTTCGTCTCATGTCCACCGGTGAGCGGTACAAAGCTGACGCCAAGAATCTTTTGCGTCTCGATTTCACCATGAGCCTTTTTTTCTACCACCATCAGTTCCTGATAACTATAAGGCAGACCGACAGGAATAACCAGGCGAGCGCCTGTTCTTAATTGATCGATCAAGGGCTGGGGGATATGCGGTGCAGCGGCGGTGACGATGACGCCATCATACGGAGCATGTTCCCGCCAGCCATCATAGCCGTCAGCGTTGCGAACCTTTACATTCTTATAGCCCAGTTTATCGAGGCGTTTGCGTGCTGCTGTCGCCAGATCTTCAATGATTTCAAGGGAATAAACCTGTTCTACCAATTGACTGAGGATAGCCGCCTGATAACCGGAGCCGGTACCGATTTCCAGAATAATATCAGCGGGCCTGGTATTTAATAAGTCGCTCATCAAGGCAACAATATAGGGCTGGGAAATGGTCTGCCCTGAACCAATAGGCGCCGGGCCGTTATCGTAGGCGCAGTAGCGTAAATCCTGAGGTAAAAAATCATGTCGAGGCACTTTTTTCATTGCTGCCATCACTCTGTCGTCCAATGAATTTTTGCCGATGAGATGGCGGGTCAAATGAACTTCCATTTCAATATCATTCAACATACGCTGCAGATCATTCATTTGTTATTCTCCGAGGCTATTTCACGCTCAAAGCCTGTGGCACACCAGGTTATCCTGAAGTTCCATTTCCGGAGGTAGTGGCGGCAGGGTTGGTTTTCTCTAAAAAACACATTGTAAAACTAAAATTCCATAATAACATTGACTAAATATCAATTGAGGACTAAAGGTGAGATCAATGAAAGCGATGGTATTGAAAAGGCTCTGTAACCTTAAAGAAAATCGGACGCCACTGGAGCTTATGGAACTGCCCGTTCCTGTTCCCGGTGCAAAAGAAATTCTGCTGAAAGTTTCAGCATGCGGGGTTTGCCATACCGAGCTGGATGAAATTGAAGGCCGCACGCCGCCCCCGCGATTACCGATAGTTCCGGGGCATCAAGTGGTAGGCCGGGTTGAAGCCATAGGCAGTCAGGTATGCGACACTAAAATAGGTGACCGGGTTGGTGTTGCCTGGATTTTCTCTGCTTGCGGTATCTGTAAATTTTGTCTGGCGGGCAATGAAAATCTGTGCGAGTCTTTCGAAGCGACGGGGCGTGATGCCAATGGCGGATATGCCCAGTATATGACTGTTGCAGAAATTTTCGCGTATGCAATTCCGGCGATCTTTTCCGACGCACAAGCAGCCCCTTTGCTTTGTGCCGGGGCAATCGGCTACCGGTCGCTCCGATTAACGGGGCTAAAAGATGGCCAACGTCTGGGTTTGACAGGCTTTGGCGCATCCGCTCATCTGGTTTTAAAAATGGTCAAATACAGGTATCCGAATACTGAAGTTTATATTTTTGCCCGAAGCCCGGAGGAAAGAGCATTTGCTCTGGAACTCGGCGCGGTTTGGGCAGGAGATACCAGTAAAAATGCGCCGTATAAACTGGATAGTATCATAGATACAACCCCGGCATGGGCGCCCATCGTTGCGGCTTTGGCAAATCTGGAATCCGGCGGCAGGCTGGTAATTAATGCGATCCGCAAGGAAGGCGACAGGCAGAGTCTGCTGAAACTTGATTACCCGGTTCATCTCTGGCAGGAAAAGGAGATAAAGAGCGTTGCCAATATTACCCGTTGTGATGTTAAGGAGTTTTTGGGCCTAGCGGCTGAAATGAATCTCCAGCCCGAGGTTCAGGTGTTTCCATTGGAGCAGGCAAACGAAGCATTATTAGAATTGAAAACAGGAAAAATCCGCGGCGCCAAGGTGCTGAAAATAGCTTAACGTGTATAAATTCAGAGATGATCTGGCGAGATTAAAAATTCAAAAAGTAATTTTTAACTATAATTATTGCAACTTTTGTTGTAAGTTTCCTTGCCTGGCACTCATCTGTTATACCCGCCTTTTATTAGATTCGTCATTCCGGCATGGACTCACTTCGTACTCTAGCGGGTCGCTACACATTCTGACGGGTTTTACGTCAGGCTATCCGGCCTGAAATGCCCTTCAGGGTTAATGCAAATCCGTACCAGACGGATTTGTGCCGGAGCCGAAGACCACGCAAGCGAGTCCGGACTACAAGGACGTAGACAAGCTTACCATCGATGGCACGGGATGCACGCATCCCGGCAAGTATGACAATACTTGGGTATAAAAATCATTGCCTGTGGCACAGGCATTTATATAAATAATAAAGGCACCATTCATTTTCCAATTAACAGTTTAACAAAATTTCCCCAGGTGTTGTGATATGCATTTAGAGCAATCACATATAAGGAGAAGATCATTAAATTTACCCGCCGCCCCGATCTCGATACTCAAGCCCGTATAAAACTCGTCGTGCAAGCATTAGCTTGCCAGGGTATTTATGGGGCAAGAACCGCATTAGCCAACCGATACCAGATATCCAGAACC
>JAGXGJ010000096.1 GCA_024636875.1 Methylococcaceae bacterium
TGAGCTCGCGTTGCTTCTTTCTGACTCATCAGCTTTTTCATTTCCAAAATATCCACCTTGTATTAACAAGGGGTGAATTTAATCACAAGCGGACATTTCTATTTGGGAGAAAGCGGACATTACTATTTTGCGCTAACACAGGTCTCTTTACCAACTTTGGCTCCTATAACTAAAATGTTATTATCAGTTTAATCCATAGTCATGTTTTACTCAATCATCAGATTTTTTACGCAACAAATGTGTGTGTCATGCTTATACGCTCTTTCCAAGCGTCATTCCTAAAGGAGTTCCTCTGCTATTGGCCTTTTACCTTGTGCCTGCCCAATCTCTGTGTGAAAATTAACAGATATTTCATCACCCAAATTTTTATATTCCCATGAGCATTAAGTCGGATAAATGGATACGCCGGATGGCGGAACAGCACGGTATGATTGAGCCGTTTGAAAGCGGTCAGGTCAGGGATTCCGGACATGGCCGAGTTATTTCCTATGGCACATCGAGCTATGGCTACGATGTGCGGTGTTCGGATGAATTCAAGATTTTTACCAACATCAATTCTGCTATCGTTGACCCGAAAGATTTTGATTCAAACAGTTTTGTTGATCTTAAATCTGATATTTGCATTATTCCTCCCAATTCGTTTGCGTTGGCACGAACGGTTGAGTTCTTTCGCATTCCGCGCGATGTTCTGACGATCTGTTTAGGCAAGTCAACTTATGCTCGATGCGGAATTATCGTTAATGTCACGCCGCTGGAACCTGAATGGGAAGGTCATGTTACGCTTGAGTTTTCCAATACCACGACGCTGCCTGCAAAAATTTATGCCAATGAAGGCGTGGCGCAAATGCTGTTTTTTGGCAGCGATGAGGTGTGCGAGACTTCTTATAAAGACAGAGGCGGCAAGTATCAAGGGCAGACAGGCGTTACTTTGCCGAAAGCGTAAAACGTCTGCTTTACACATGTCTATACCTTCAAGCGCTGGATAAACCCTGAAGCAAGCTAGCAGAAGACAACTGGACACATTTGCTAAATTTGCTCAAAGACGATGCGCGGGCCGAACATTTTTATGATTACACTAACGAACTGATTGAATTCAATTTTCAGCCCTTCATAGTCCAGGGTTAATTGTTGACCTGGGTAGTTTGGCAGTAATCAGTCAAGCTCTCAAGCCCGCAGCCTTCCGGCGAACGCCGGCAATACCAGCAGGGTACAAATCATTATCAAGACCAGTCCGATCGATAAAAGCTGTCCCATACTCGCCAGACCTAAATGCGGCGTAAAGGACATGCTGACCAGACTGCAGAGTGTCGTCAGACTGCTGAATACCACCCCTCTAGCTGTGCTGGTGCGTAGCACACTGTCATTCTTGCCAGTCATGCCGCGTAAACGGTGGATGATATAAATGCCGCCATCGGCGCCCAGACCAAAAAGCAGCGGAATTATAATGATGTTGGCAAAATTAAAGGGATTATTCATAAGGACTGTTGAGGCGCCGGTCAATACGGCTGCCATCAGTAAAGGCATAAGAATCAGGAAGGTATCTTTGAGGTTGCGCTGGATGATAAGCAAAACCACGGTGATCGCCAGCAACGCACCGATTAAGGCCTGAAAAAAAGCCTTTACTACCGCGTTGCCTGTCTCCAGGTAGATCACCGGCAAATCCGTAGCACTAGGCGCAAGCTTTCTTACATCGGTAATGAATTCCTTCATATTACCGAGATCATTGAGATCTTTGCTGGGGAATATCATGATCCGGTATATACCGTCCTTGTTGAGCCAGCGTTCGGATAACTCCTCTGGCAGCGAATCGATCGAGACATCACTTGCTTGAAGTCCCTTGAACAAGCTGTTCATTGTGTCCGGCAGCGTATCCAATAAACTGGATTGCAGGTTTTCAAGCATGACTTTTTTTACCGGGCTAGATTTGGATTCCAGCTTGACAAGATACTGTTCCAGGTCTTCACGCAACTTGCGTAAGGAGTCCGATAGTGGGTTACCGGGCTGTTCGGCCAGCTTTTTGCCTATAGTCTTTTGCAGGTTTTTGAGCGCCACAGTGTGGTTTGCGATGCTGTCTTCATGAAGAGGCGGAAATGTTGTGAGGTGGAGTCCCATCAGCAAAGACAACTCCTCGATAAGGGCAATTTTTTCTTCCTGATTAACCGGCACAAAATCGAAAATCGTGATCGCATTTTCTACCGGGTCCAGTTGTTTCAATTTCTGTGCTTTCGCAAGCGCTTCCGTTTTATCTTTGGCGAGTACGGTTAACGTCATCGGCGAGGTATCTTTGGTTTTCAGCAATTCCCTAAAAGTGGCGACAGACTCGCTGTTGGGATCGCGCAAATTGAGCGGGTTGAAATCGAACCTGACCTGTGTGAGCAGCGCCAGTCCGGCAATAGTAAACACGACCGCCAGACTTTGTATGATCACCCGATGCTGCATCGGGAAACGATAGACCCAATCAGGAAAAATATATCCGGACGCCGTCGCTTTTCCTATGTCCAGTGACAACAGCTTCAGCATGGCCGGCAGCACTGTCAGGGAAATGAACAAGGCAATAAACATCCCTGTTCCGGCAATGATTCCAAGCTCGGAAACACCGGTATAAGCGGTTGGAATGAATGAAAAAAAGCCAACCGATGTAGTTATTGCACAGAGGCTTATTGAGGGTCCTACCTTGCGGATAGCGCCGGTTAATGCTTGTTTTTGGGGCAATGGTTCCTGTAACAATTCTCGATAGCGCAGGCACATCTGAATAGCATAATCGACGCCGATACCAATGTACAAAACCGCAAATGAAATGGAAATAAGGTTCAGATGACCGATGGCAAGCGTGGCGAAACCGGAGGTCAGGATCAAGCCCATGAGCAGAACAATGAGTGTGACGACGGTTAATTTCAATGACTTCAGGCCTATCAGTAAGGCGATACAGACCAGGACTATTGAAAACAACGAGGCTACAAACGCACTGTGCTCGAGACTTTCCATTTCTTCTTGCTCCAGCACAACTTCACCGGTTAGCCGTACGCTAACGTCAGGGAAAGCTTGTCCGGCATTTTTTACAATAGTTCGAACAGCTTTAAGTGACTGTTCTGCGGGCACCATTTTACTATAGTCAAGCTTCGGCTTGAGCTGAATAAACCGTCGGGTGGTCAGCAAATCCTGATCCGCTCCGAACATCAACTGTTGCCATGACAACTGATAATCTTTACCTTCCAAAGCAGCCCGAAGCGCTGCGTCGATTTTATCCAATAAAAATTTCAGATCGATTGGCAATTCACGGTCATTTGTGGTCAGGGCGAGTTCGATAATGGAAAACAGCCCCGTTAGACTGTTGTCCTTCGACAGCGTGCCGATGAATGGTTGTGCTTCCGTCAGCTTGGCCGCCAGTTTCTGGAGATCGTCAAGCTCAAGATAAAGCAGGCTATTCTTATCAAAATAAGCGCCTTCGCCGGGAATATAGACCGATTCGACGTGCTGCTTTTCATCCCGGAATTGTTGACCGAGATACGATAAAGCTCTTGTTGTCTGTTCGGGTGATTTGGCGTCGACCACAACCAATATGGTACGATCGTCCTGTGGAAAAGCCTTTAAAAAGCGTTGCCGATCCTGCTGGAAAGGCAAATCCGGGGAAATTATATTCGTTGTGTCGGTATTAATTTTCAGGTTTTCAAGGGTGTAATACAGACTGAATCCACAGGCAATGCAAGTCAGAAAAATCAGCATCTTGGGGTGAGCTAAAAAGAGGTTTTCCAGACTGTTAAGCAGTTTTTTAAAAGCTTCAGCTATTTTTTTCATAGTTAATCTTTGATTTCTAGTACTTGTTATAAGATCAGCGTCTACTTCAACTTTTGTTACAAAGCGCGGAGCATCCGTCACAGACATAAATCAATAAATCAGTTGGCTTCGACAATGCGCTATTTCCGTTGATTACGTAACTGCCTGCATTTCGGAGCGGTTCTCTTTTGACGAATTTATTCTTACTAATGTGTTTAATTATATAGAGTCCGACGTTGGTAAAGCGACACAAAGTCCCCTCTCCCTTTGGGAGAGGGTTAGGGTGAGGGTATTACAAAGGTCGCTTTACCAACTTTGGCTCCTATAGTATCAAGGGAAGTTTGTTTAGGCATTATGGATATATGGTATCCTTCATTTTAGGTTAGCTGCTTGATTGTTTTCATTGAAAACTTTTTTTTAAAAGGCGCAAACTTATGCCTTATTAACTTCTTCAAGAAGTTTTGCAAATTATTATATGAATTCAAATTTTATAAAATATCTTCAGCGTCCGTTTTTCACGAGTTCAAGTCATGACCAAGCGACCAAAGATTCATAAAAACCGGCCGTCAACACCACCGTGGCATCTCCTGGAACCTTGGCAGACGACCGCGTGGCTCAAGGTCGATCCTGAAAAAGGCTTGAGCCGAGAGGAAGTGGAAGAACGACTCACGTCTCATGGCCCGAACGCCATTCAGGAACAACGACGGCGCGGCCCTATTCGGATGTTTTTCGGGCAATTCGCCGATTTCATGATCATTGTGCTGATCATAGCAGGTATCGTGTCGGGATTGATCGGCGGTTTTACGGATACGATCGCTATAGTTGTGATCGTTGTTTTGAATGCTGTCATCGGTTTTATCCAGGAGTACCGTGCAGAAAAGGCTGTAGCCGCACTCAAGCGTTTGTCCAGCCCTACCGCACAGGTGCTTAGGGAAGGGAAAATTCAATCCATAGCTGCGCAGGAGCTGGTCCCCGGGGATCTGGTCATGCTTGAGGCAGGCAATATAGTTCCGGCCGATCTGAAGCTGTTGGATGTGGCGCGTCTCAAGGTGGAGGAAGCCGCGCTGACTGGAGAATCCCTGCCGGTCGAAAAATCCGGAGCCTTGATACGGGAGTTGGAGTCACCGCTCGGTGACCGGCATAACATGGCTTACAAAGGAACCATCGCGACCTATGGCCGAGGGGTCGGGGTGGTCATCGCCACGGGGATGGATACTGAACTTGGCAAAATCGCAGAGCTTCTGCGTCAGGAAAAAGAAGCCAAAACGCCGCTGCAACAACGCCTTGCTCGCTTCGGTCAGCGTCTGGCTTTATTGGTCCTGGCAATTTGCGCCATCATTTTTGTTGTGGGCCTCTTGCGCGGCGTACCGCCCGTATTGATGTTTATGACCGCCATCAGCCTGGCCGTGGCCGCCATCCCGGAGGCCTTGCCGGCAGTGGCCACGGTGTCACTGGCTTTGGGTGCACGCAGGATGGTCAGGAAAAACGCTTTAATCCGGCGTCTGCCAGCAGTTGAAACCTTGGGCTCGGTTACCTTTATCTGCTCGGACAAGACCGGCACGCTGACTCAGAATCGTATGCACGCCGAAGCCTTCTATTTCGAAGGTACCTTAAAGAAAGGCATCGCCCCTGACTTTCCGCCTCGGCTGTTGCGGGCGCTCGCCCTGAATAATGATGCCCGCCGCGACCAGAACGGCCGATTGCTTGGCGATCCTACCGAGATTGCCTTGTACGAAGCGGCCGGAAGCGTAGGCTACGAAGGCTCTGAGCTTGTCAAGGAAGCCCCGCGACTGGATGAAATCCCTTTCGATTCCGAGCGCAAGCTCATGACCACGCTTCATCAGGAAAGCAGCGAGTTCATCGCTTATGCCAAAGGCGCCCCGGAGAATTTGTTGCCTCGCTGCACCAGTCTATGGGCTGGCGACGGCCAGCAGCCCTTACAAAGCGAAAAGATACTGGCGGTCGCTGATCAGATGGCCGCTGATGGTCTGCGAGTGCTGGCTCTGGCTTACCGGCAATTTCCTGAGCACCCGCAAACGCTAGGTGCCGACACAATCGAAGCCGATCTGTGCTTTCTGGGCTTGGCCGGGCTCATGGATCCGCCCAGGCCCGAGGCCAAGGAGGCGGTGGAGCTTTGCAAGAGCGCCGGTATCAAGCCGATCATTATCACCGGCGATCATCCGGCGACTGCCCGGGCCATCGCCATGCGGCTGGGTATTGCCGAAGCTGGCTGCAGGGTGCTGACGGGGCCCGAACTGGCGCGCATGAGTCTGGAGGAGTTCGAAAAACAGGTTGAAGATGTTCGTGTTTATGCCCGCGTGGCGCCGGAGCAGAAAATCAACATAGTCAAGGCGCTACAGGATAAGGGAGAATTCGTGGCGATGACCGGGGACGGCGTTAACGATGCTCCGGCCCTTAGAACCGCCAATATCGGCATCGCCATGGGGAAAATCGGTACAGACGTGGCAAGGGAAGCCTCACACATGGTGCTGCTGGATGACAATTTTGCCACCATCGTGGCTGCAGTGCGCGAGGGGCGGCGGATTTTCGACAATATTCGCAAATTCATCAAATACACGATGACCAGCAACTCGGCTGAGATTTGGACGCTATTTCTGGCGCCCTTCCTCGGACTGCCGATCCCTCTGCTGCCCATCCACATTCTCTGGATCAATCTGGTCACCGATGGTCTGCCAGGTCTGGCTTTGGCTGTCGAACCGGAGGAGCGCGGCGTCATGCAGCGCCCGCCCCGTCCTCCTCAGGAAAGCATTTTCGCGCAAGGTATGTGGCAGCACATCTTGTGGATCGGGCTTTTGATGGGCGGGGTTTCTTTGTTCTCCCAAGGCTGGGCTTATTTTACCGGTTCCGCCCACTGGCAAAGCATGGTGTTCACCGTGCTGACTCTCTCGCAAATGGGCCATGTCCTGGCGATCAGGTCGGAACAGGAGTCTCTCTTCACTCAGGGTTTATTTTCTAATAAACCGCTGCTGGGCGCGGTCCTGTTGACCTTCGGCCTGCAGATGGCGGTGTTGTATGTGCCGGTTTTGCAGCCGATCTTCAAGACCGATGCCTTGAACCGTGATGAGTTGCTGTTCTGCCTGGGGCTTTCTTCAATCGTGTTTTTCGTGGTGGAAATCGAGAAGTGGATGCGGCGCCGGGGCTGGATTTATCGAGACGAACAGCAAGATTCAAGAAAAGGTTAGCCGATCGCCATGCAGCATTGGTTTATCAATCGGCTGATAACCGCATTCAGCGGAAACAACTTGAATCGATTTGACAGTTGTCAGGGTGACGGCGGATGACTTGCACGAATTGACAGGCCAACACCGTGATAAAGGGTGCTGCTTCCAAAAAATGTCATTTATTTTTACCATGAAGAACATGAAGGACTTGAAGACATTACTGTATTGACTTCATGCGTGATATTGAGACGATTCATAAAACTTAGCTTTTAATCCTTGCTTCAATAGTTTTACATTAAAGTTGATCAGGAAGCCTTGATTGATGTTCGCCAACTTCATATAGGTCAAAAGCTGTGCCTAGTGAATTCCCTTCAACTGCTCTACCCTTTTTAATTCCAAAATAATTTCATCTTAAATTAACAAATCTAATCAATAACTCGTCAGTCGTAAGTTTTGCCCAATTTGACATTGATTAAAAAACATGTGATTTTCTCAACAAAAGGAGAAAAACACATGCAAAATCATATTGACGAAGCGTTGAAAGAATTTGAAAGCGTTTTTTCGAGACATAGCA
>JAGXGJ010000097.1 GCA_024636875.1 Methylococcaceae bacterium
ACCGTTTTTCTAAAATTACATATTGAATATGTCATAAAAACAAATAGTTAAGAATTTAATATGCCTTAATCGGGGTCATTATAAAATCCAGAGATTAAGCTTAACACTATGATTTATATACAAGGCATCCGGTTATCTGAAATCACAGTCTGTTTGTAATTCGGATTCGACTGTGGAATCAGCCCGCACTTGAATCATTCTACAATTAAGAATTTAGTGTTGAAATTGATTTGTACGATACCATCAAAGAATCTGCTGATTTATCTGCAAAGGGAAGTGTTTTGTCGCCGAACAAAAACTATTAAGATTTGCATTAATCTGCTGTTGTAAGCCTTGCGCTTTGGTATCAAGTGGTGATTGCCTTGAAAGAAGCGCACCATGGCGGAAACGTCTTGTTGATTGGGCCATCGGAAGTTGGTAAATCGCAAATTGCCGCCGCCATTGCCAAATGCTTCTCTTTCTAGCGGTCATCATCGCCAAGGAAGATGAATAGCGAATGGCCCCGGCGATTAAGTGTGGCATGATTCTTTTTAAAACCCGTTCCTCCAAAATTTTTTTCGGGTCCGGATAGGTAACTGCGCATACCGGACATAGAAAAAAACAGCGTAAAGAATAATATTTTTTAGAAAATGGCGCCCTGAAACTGACCATCGGTCTGTTCAATAACCAGGAATTACAAATTATCCCTCAATCTGGCAAGCTTTGCGGCAAAACCCCTTCCAAGTCATTGTTTAATTTTAGCGCATAAGCCTCCAATGCTTTAATAATATCCATATTGACACTTTCATTATTGCGCAACTCCCGTAATCGGGCAAAATAGGCATCCAGGGTAATACCTGCTCCTGCTTGACGACCCGCCAATCGATTCAGAGAAAATTCATTCCATCTCAGCTTTTCATCAGCACTGAGTGTTTCCGGATAATTGCGCGCCCTGTATCTAAATAGCATTTCAGGTAGGCGAGGATCAGTGAAATTAAGTTTCATTTCTGCTAACTGCTCAGCTGACGTGACTCTGATTTTTGCCATTTTCTGCCTGTCTGCTTCAGAAAAAAATCCACCACTGTATATGGCCAGATCCGGGTCAGAATCCTGTTCGGAATAATTATGACCGCTGAAAACGGCTGCCAACTTTTCAGCCAATCCCTTTGCTGCTTTAATTTTTTCAATATTCACCCGGCACAAAGCCAAATCAATTGCCAGTCTTTGTGCATCAACCGGTTTGATGACAGACACGGGAGCTAATACCGGGCATTTGTTAATATGTACGGTTTTTAACGGTATTCTCGTTGTACCTTCCGGCAAATCATCGGTAGCAATAAAAAGGCGTTGTTGAATGTCTTCAATTGATAATGACAGCATCGGCACTGGATCAACAGACAGATCATAAACTATGATGCCATTGGTATTGGTTGGATGTTTACAAATGGGCAATACAATGGCCAGACACAAATTAACTGCGGTATATTTACCGGAAATATGCACTACCGGTTTAAAACTGCCCAGCTGAAGTAATTCCAGGACTTTAGCTTTAACGCGATGTTGCATAAGAAACTGATAGAGTCTTGGCTGCGCTTGCCTGACCAATCTGGCCATGGCTATCGTGGCATAAACATCTGACAGCGCATCGTGCGCTGCTTCATGAGCAATGCCATTGGCGATCGTTAATTGATCCAGCCTTAAACTGGGTCTGCCTTCTTCATTGACAGGCCATTGTATGCCTTCAGGCCGCAAAGCTCTTGCAGCTCTAATGACATCAATGATATCCCAGCGGGAATTGCCATTTTGCCATTCGCGCGCGTAAGGATCGTAAAAATTACGATATAAACAGTTACGGGTGACCTCATCATCAAAACGAAGATTGTTATAGCCCAGGGTACAGGTATTAGGCTGAGCGAACTGCTGGTGTATCTGACGAATAAATTCGGCTTCGCAGACACCTTTTTGTTCAGCCAGCTGCGGAGTAATGCCTGTAATCAGACAGGAATCAGGATTGGGAAGGCAATCTACCGACGGTTTGCAATAGACAACAAGAGGCTCGCCGATTACATTAAAATCAAGGTCCGTACGAAGGCCGGCAAATTGTACGGGTCGGTCCCGCTGAGGATCAGTGCCGAAGGTTTCGTAGTCATGCCAGTAAAAGGTCTGTGCGTCACGACTACGCTGCTCTGGCATCATCTTTCTAAATGGCAACTAAAGCTTTTAAAACATCTACACGACTAATGACGCCAACAAATTCGCCACCTTGAAAAACCGGAAAACTTCTGATTGGTGACTTCACAAATTTTTCAGCAAGATCAACAATACTCGAATTTGCATCGACCCTGATAGTGTCTGTCGCCATATATTCGCCGACTTTCCCGCTCATCCCTTGATCGTAAACACTTTCTAAAAAAACTTTCAAACCATCTTTTTCAGAAAACATACCGAGTAATCGACCTCTTGAATCAATAACCGGAGCGCTGGTAATTTTATGATCCAGCAATTTCTTGATGGCATCGATCACATTCGTATCCTTAGTCAAGGTGACTAATCTTTTTGACATATAATCTGCTACAGTAATTTTTGCCAGCATAATGAATTCCTCGTTGTTGTTTATTATTTTAATGGGTGTGCTGTGGATAAATCATCCCTGAGATAGATGAGCTTCTGCTTCCATTTTCTTTTTTTTGTCGCATTTCTCTACACAGACACAGTCTGCTTTACTCATTCCGCCACCACATGAGCCTTTAATAGCACGTCTGCCAAAAATAACTCCTATTGCCATAATTGCAATAACAATTAGCATAACCACAAATGTTACTAAAAAATAAGCCATGATATCACCTCGTATAGTCGATAAAGGCTGACATACTTTCTCGTCAAAACCTTTTTTAATTTTAATAATTATTCAATGCATTTGAGCTGCAATGAAACAACTTATGACTTATTCAGGCAACACTGAATAAAAATCATAAGTTGATAAGTAAATACTATAAATAATGCAGCTATTATAAAGTGTTTTGAATAAATAATGATATTTCTAAATTTTTCTGGCAGGCAATGGTCCGTCAATTCTATCTAAAAAACCTTTTTTGAGCATGATGGATTTGGCGATTGAAATGTTTGGCACTTTGATAAAAAAGGCTGGTAAGTAAAGCCGTGCACTTCGTTTAGTTTGCAGTTTTGCAGATGATTTCGCGCTTCATGCCTTAAAATGACAATAGACCTTTTTAATGGTAATGACCCTTTCCTAAATCATTAATTTCTGTCAGCCTGCCATTTTCAAAACGTAAGGATTTTTGAAACCGTCTAGGACCAAAATCATAATTCCATTCATCAACCACCACTTCTATTTCCGTATAATTTTGCTGTCCGAAATTAATAGAAGTCCCGGGAGATACGCGTGTTCGTGCGCCAAAACGGTCAGCCACTCCTCTTATTTCAATATGAGTATCTATTGATTCCGGTTCGCCGCACTTATCAATAACATCTTCCTTAGTGCTACCTATACCTACCAGGGCTTGTCCACAGCGCAAAGCAAAAACAGGATGTGAAAAAAAAATGCATAATGACATGAGTAATAATTTTGATTGGTTCATAGACATTCCTTTTAGGTCAAAAATAGCACTGTTAATCCATCAAACGATATACCGCTGGTAGCTAAAATTAATGATAACTTATGAACATGAATCAATACTGAATTTCCGCTAGTAACGAAAATCCCCTTCTGGCGCAATACTTTTATCCCAGAAGAGGAAACTTGTTTCGTTAACCGCCAAAGTCATCCAACATGATGTTTTCGGGCTCTACACCATTTTCCAGCAACATGTTAATGACTGAAGTGTTCATGATCGGAGGTCCACACATGTAAAACTCGCAATCTTCAGGGGCAGGATGTTTTTTAATGTATTCTTCAAAAAGCACATTATGAATAAACCCGGTATAACCATCCCAGTTATCATCCGGCAATGGATCAGATAAGGCAACATACCATTCAAAATTATCATTTTCCCTGGCCAGCATATCAAAATCTTCTACATAGAACATTTCGCGTTTGCTGCGTGCGCCGTACCAGAATGTCATTTTTCGTTTAGATTTCAGTCTGCGTAACTGATCAAAGATATGTGAACGCATGGGAGCCATACCGGCGCCACCACCGACAAAGACCATTTCCGCATCGGTCTCTTTAGCGAAGAACTCACCATAAGGCCCGGAAATAATACATTTATCGCCTGGTTTCACGCTAAAGATATAGGAAGACATGATGCCTGGTGGTACGTTATCGGGAGCACCGGGAGGCGGCGTCGCAATACGAACGTTCAGCATGATTTCCTTTTCTTCAGGGTAGCTTGCCATCGAATAAGCGCGCAATGCCGGTTCTTTTACTTCAGATACATAACGCCATAAATTGAATTTATCCCAATCTTCACGAAATCTATCTTCTACGGCGAAATCGCTGTACCTTGCAACATGCGGAGGACATTCAATCTGAATATAACCGCCTGCCCGATAGTTAATTTCCTCGCCTGCCGGTAATTCGAGCACCAGTTCCTTGATAAAAGTTGCAACGTTATGGTTCGATTTAACAGTACATTCCCATTTTTTAACACCAAACACATCGTCTTCGACTTCTATGTTCATGTCATGTTTTACCGAAACCTGGCAAGAAAGCCGCTCACCTTCAGCAGCTTCACGTTTGGTGATATGACCCAACTCTGTGGGTAAAATTTCCCCGCCGCCCGTGTGTATTTTTACTTTACACTGCCCACAAGTACCACCGCCGCCGCAGGCTGATGAGACAAACAAACCATTATCAGCCAAAGCTGTTAACAATTTTGATCCAACAGGCACATGAATTTTCTTTTCCTCATTGATCAGGATCTCAACATCCCCTTCAGCGACCAATTTACTTTTAGCGCCGATAATAACGAAAACCAGTGCTATAACAATAGCCGTGAAAATAATAATCCCTAATAGAATTTCCAGCATTACGCTACCTTCTTAAAGTTGGATTCCAGAGAAAGCCATGAAGCCAAGCGACATCAGACCCGCAGTAATAAAAGTAATACCCAGCCCTTGTAAACCAGCCGGGATATCGCTGTATTTGAGTTTTTCGCGTATACCAGCCATAAGGGTAATAGCCAATGCCCAACCCAATCCACTGCCTATACCGTAAGTGACGCTTTCCCCGAAATTGTAATCCCGTTCAATCATAAACAAACTGCCGCCAAGAATCGCGCAGTTTACTGTGATTAATGGCAGAAACACACCTAAAGCGTGATACAACGCTGGAAAGAATTTATCCAGAATCATTTCCAGAATTTGAACCAGGGCAGCAATCATGCCGATACAGCTTAACAATGCTAAAAAGCTTAAATCAACACCTTTTATGCCCATCCAGGACAAGGCATCTTCTTTTAATAAGGTATGATAAACCATATTGTTGGCAGGAACAGTGATAGCCTGCACGACCAGGACCGCAACACCCAGGCCCATGGCAGTGGCAATCTTCTTTGATACGGCTATAAAAGTACACATCCCCAGAAAGAAGGACAAGGCAAGGTTTTCAATGAAGACTGCCTTAACAAATAAACTGATATAAGCTTCCATTAGTGATGCCCCCCTTCACCATGAGCAATCGGCATAATTTTGAACTCAACCTTTTCAACCTGATTGGGTTTCCATTGACGCACGCCCCAGATAATCAAACCGATAATAAAGAATGCGCTGGGCGGCAGTAACATCAAGCCATTAGGATCATACCAGCCGCCATCCTTAGCCAGCTTGAAAACTTCGAAGCCCAATAATTTACCGGAACCCAGAGTCTCTCTAAAAAAAGCTACGATAATCAATATCAGGCTATAACCCAAACCATTACCGATACCGTCCATAAAACTTTCCAAAGGCGGATTTTTCATCGCATAACCTTCAGCACGTCCCATAACGATACAGTTGGTAATGATCAAGCCAACGAATACTGAAAGTTGTTTACTGATTTCATAAGCAAAGGCTTTTAAAAATTGATCAACCACGATGACTAAAGAAGCAATAATGGTCATTTGCACAATAATCCGGATGCTGCTTGGAATATGGTTTCTGATCGCACTGATTGCCGCACTCGAAAAAGCAGTTACCATTGTCAATGCAAGCGCCATAATCAGCGATGTTGACATTTGCGAAGTTACCGCCAGGGCCGAACAAATTCCCAAAACCTGCAGAGTAATGGGATTATCATTGACCAGCGGCGTCGTTAATACCTTTTTTGTTTCATCATTTAAAACTGCACTCATGACTTAACCTCTCTTACTTTTTTTAAATACGAAGCAAAACCTTCACTGCTCATCCAGTATCTCACCAGATTAGTTACACCGGTACTGGTCAAGGTCGCGCCGGCAAGTCCATCCACCTGGTATTGAGAGCCGGGTTTGGTGTTATCCACCACACCTTTAATCAAACTCAACGCGGGTTCGCCAGTCTCAGTATCGGCATAAACTTTCTTGCCTTTCCACAAGGCGCGCCAGTTAGGATTAACAACTTCACCACCTAATCCGGGAGTCTCAGCCTGATCATAGAAGTTGATACTTTGTACGGTTTGGCCATCAGCATCTAGTGAAAGAAAACCATACATGGTGGACCATAATCCATAACCGTTCACAGGCAGAATAATCGATTTAATAGAGCTGCCTTCTTTCACCAAAAATACTTTGGCATATTTGGCTTTCACCCTGATATGGGCAATATCTTTGTCCTTGGGAATAGCGATACTTTGAGCAGGATCTTTTGCGGCTTTGCGTTGATCATATTCATTTGCATCGATATTTTCAACATAATCGCCTGTTTCCAGGTCAACAATTTTGGCTTCAATTTTTTCAGCAAATGCCGTATTAATATCGGTATCCTCTTCAAGCAAACCGGCCACATCGAGGATATTCCTCTTCATATCCAATTCCTTGTTATTTATTTGCAGCGGTTTTAAAGCAACCGCTGCAAATGAAACCAGAACCGCACAAACCAGACAAAGCGACACTGCAACGGCAATTGTTTTTTCCAGACTATCATTACCCAAAGCAAGAACTTTATCCCTGTAGGCTTTAAATTTTTGGTAATACTCGTTCTTATCGAGTACCGCGCTGATACCTTCAAGGTGTTTACAGGACATTTTTTTTTCAAGCATGACGTTTCATCCTTCTTCTGATATTGGCCTGAATGACAAAATAATCTATCATCGGCGCAAACATGTTTGAAAACAAAATGGCGAGCATAATACCCTCAGGAAACGCCGGATTAACCACTCTGATCAAAACAGTCATAACCCCTACCAAAACTCCAAATACCCAACGACCCCTATCGGTCATTGCAGCGCTTACTGGATCAGTGGCCATATAAACCATACCAAAGGCAAAACCGCCCACGGTTAAATGCCAGTACCAGGGAAAAGCAAACATGGGATTGGTATCACTGCCAATAACGTTAAATAACACAGCGGTGGCTACCATGCCGGCAAACACGCCGCCCATAATCCGGTATGAAGCAACACGCGTATACAACAGGAATGCGGCACCAATTAAAATGGCCAGGGTTGATGTTTCGCCAAGACTACCCGGTTCAAAGCCGAAGAACGATTGCATCCAGCTGTAGTTAGCCGCGTAGACAGCATCAAGTCCCCCGTTTGCTGCCAAACTCAAAGGCGTTGCCCGTGTAAAACCATCTACGGCCACCCATACAGAGTCCCCGGTCATGGATGCAGGATAAGCAAAATATAAAAACGCCCGTCCGGTCAACGCGGGATTCAGGAAGTTTTTACCTGTCCCGCCGAATACTTCCTTACCGATAACAATGCCGAATGAAATACCCAAAGCAACCTGCCATAAAGGCATATCAGGGGGCATGATCAAGGCGTATAACATCGATGAAACCAAAAAGCCTTCATTGACTTCATGGCCACGTACTGTGGCAAACAATACTTCCCAAATACCGCCTATAGCCAATGTCGTGATGTAAATAGGCAAAAAGTACAAGGCGCCATGAATCAGGTTGGAAAATGGATTCATCGTGTTATACCCGAATAGCGCCATCGGGACACTGCGCCAGTTATCTATTGCCTCAAACCCCATGGCCTGCATGGCCAGATTAGCCTGATAACCGGTGTTATACATCGCCATTAACACACAGAAAAAAGTTGCTATGACTACGAAAGTCATCGTTCGTTTCAGGTCATTGCCGTCACGAACATGCGTGAAACCGCGTGTTACATCAGCCGGTGTATAAATGAAAGTATCGACCATCTCATAAAGACCATAATACTTTTCAAAGCGCCCGCCTTTTGTAAAATGCGGCTCTATGCTATCTAAAATTTCTCTAGCCGACATTATCCTTCCTTCTCAATTTTAGTTAAATTCGCTCTCAGCACAGGACCGAAATCATGTTTACCTGGATCCACAAATGTAAATAAGGAGACATCCTCCTCATCAAGTTCCAAACAACCTAATAATTGAGCCTGATCTGAATCACCGACAACCAATGATTTTAGTAAGGGTGTTGGCAAAATATCCATAGGCATGACGGTTTCATAAATACCGACAGGCACGATCGCTCTGTTACTGCCGTTTTTATCCGTTGTTAATGGAAAAAGCCGATTATTTTTACGATCAACACTGGAGGTATAAACATTAAGCGCTGAATATTTGTCTTTACCCGGCACTATCCAGCCAAACAATTCACGGGCGCGGCCTTCTTGCAGCGCAGAAACCTGGTTGTTGTAACAACCTAAATACGCGGCCCAATCAGCCGCTGTATGCCCGTACAATACGGAACCCGAAATGACCCGGCTTTCAACGTCATCTACCAGCTCACCTGCAACCAGATCATCTATATTAGCGCCCACACGAGTGCGGATTAATCTTGGCTTTTTGACGGTAGGGCCCGCTAATGAGACCACCCTTTCAACATTCAATTTACCGCTGGTAAATAATGCACCTACTGCTATCACTGCCTGATAATCCAGATACCAGACGAATTTATTGATATTGACCGGATCAATAAAATGAATATGGGTACTCGGCAAGCCGGTTGGATGCGGGCCCGAAAACTCAGCGACTGTCGTTACATTACTGATGGCAATATCAGCGCCTAGCGCTTTACAAACATAAGTTTTACCTTCAGTCAGCCTGGCAATAACCGCCAAACCATTATTAAAATCGTTGGAACGCGTTCTTATAACCACGGCAGGATCTGCCGCTAGAGGCCTGGTATCGATTGCCGAAACAAAAATGGAACTTGGTTTACTCTCGATAGCAGGCGTTTTACCATAAGGACGTGTACGTAGTGTTGTCCACAATCCCGAGGCAGCCAGATTTTCTCTAACCTGTTCCGCTGATAAATCATTGAGTTCGGATTCCTTGTATTTATTGAACGATACCTGTGCAGAACCTTTAAGTTCAATAACAACAGATTGCAATGCCCGCTTGGCGCCACGATTTATAGCTTTAACAACACCCGCACCTGGTGAAGTAAACACACAACCAGGATTTTTCTTGTCAGTAAAAAGTATCTGACCCAGCTTGACCGCATCCCCCTCACTCACCATCATGGTAGGCTTCATGCCTACATAATCCATCCCCAGAATAGCAACGGAATTAACCTTGTTGCCATCCTCAATAATTTGTTCAGGCCCTCCCGTTATGGGCAGGTCTAAACCGTTTTTAATAGTAAATTGCATAGTTGAAGCCTACTCTCCAAACAAGTTGCGGCGAAACCATCCCCTCAAGTCAAACACACTAAAAGCAAGTGGCACATCAAGACATAAAACGCTGGCATTACACCATAAAATGAATGTTTTCTCAATGTTGTATTTAGCGGAAAGGGTAGATTGGTCGCCGAAATCAGGCAATACAATCCTCGCTCACAGATTGTGATTTATTCAGCCCCCTTTCGTTGTGAGTCTTGACTATTCTGATCTTAAACACCATGCTGGCTAATCATCAGCATATGCTCCCAAGCCGTTATTCTGCTCAATTCATTGTCCCTCAACTAAAGCGCTAGATAAGCTGTTCTTTTTCCTGTTTTTACCCTACAATCGGTTTCATGCGTTCATTAACTACCAAGCTATATTATGCAAGCTGTTAATTTATAAAGTAAAAAGCGCTTAAAAAAAATTTTGTGTTCTTTTAAAGTCTGTTTATCAGCAACAAAGACGATTCGGAACAATTAATCAATCCTGATTTTTCAATGTTAATTGTTGGAGGGGCATAAAAGATACAGCGCATAGTCACAAATCATAGCCGTCGATAATCCTAATAATTCTAATGTTTGAGGTAAATAGTATGAGTATAAAAAAATCAATTATCGCACTCACGCTTGTAAAAGCAGGTAATGTTTTGAGAGGAGCAGAAAAATGAACATAAAAACATCAGCTATCGTACTCACTCTTATGGAAGCCGGATTTCTGGGGCTCGCAGGCTATAGCGGCAGCAGCATGGCGATACCAAATGAAAAACCTTGCGATGCAAGGGGAGCGGGAAAAGTATTAGATGAGGCCAAGTGCGCAGGACGAACGGCAGAAAGTATGCCCGGGGCCGATGAAGACTATTTTCATGACATGGACAACGGAGTCACCAAGGATCCGGCCGCGCTAGCCAAAATTCTTGCCCCTTTTGTTCCCGGCATAACACCCGAAGATGCCGCCAAAGCAGCCGCTATCGGACGTAATAACTGGATTGTATGGACCGCAGGTAACGATCGTTTATGGGACAAGCTTGGTTATGAGAGCCGCGGCAATCTCGATTTTTTAAAAACCTTGTCCAATCATCCCAGTTTAAAATTCAGCCGTAGCAATCGCTGGAGTTATCTGGGACTGGTCAATGAACCTTGCTTTGAAAAGCCCACCAAGCCTCGTGCCGACCGCTATGGACTCTGGCTCGATGTTCGCTCAAAAGATTGTCCGGCCGACCCCTTTGAAAATGAAGACAAATACCCGGGCGTAAAAATCGGCGCGCGGGGTAAAAATATCCCGCTCGGTTCCTACTATGGCTATGCCACAGGCATCGTGGGTGTGCGCCTGTTTCCCAACCCCGATTTCGATGAGAAAGCGCAAAAAGCCTGGGATCCCGTGCGTTATTATACTGACGAAAAGTATTATAACGATAAAAACCTGGTCAGACCCTATCGTGTCGGCATGTCCTGCGGTTTCTGTCATGTCGGCCCGAATCCGGCAAATCCTCCCGTTGATCCCGAAAACCCAAAATGGGAAAATCTTAATTCAAACCCGGGGGCACAATACTTCTGGATAGATCGGATTTTCACCTGGGATGCGGATAGCAGCAACTTTCCTTATCAGCTCTTCCACACATCCCGTCCAGGCGCTTTGGATACCTCGCTGGTGTCCAGTGATTACATCAATAATCCACGCACCATGAATGCGGTTTACAGCCTAGCGGCGCGACTGGAAAATGCCAGAAAATTCAGTGCTGAAAAACTGGCAGGCGGCGAAAAGGATAACAAGCAGCTCAATGACTATGTCCCTGCCGGCACACCGCTTACCGAGTTTTATAAAGCACCTGATACCGTCTGGACACCGCATGTATTAAAGGATGGCGCTGATTCGGTTGGTGCGTTAGGAGCATTAAACCGTGTTTTTATCAACATTGGACTGTTCAGCGAAGAATGGCTGGAGCATTTTAATCCTCTGCTAGGCGGTAAAGAAATAACGCCGATAAAGATAAAAGCAGGCAGGGAAAACTCTGTATATTGGCAGGCAAATGAAGCGCAAACGCCCAATCTGGCGTTATTTTTCCTGGCAAGCGCACAGCCCGATTATCTGAAAAATGCACCCGGCGGCGGTAAGCACCTGAGCGCCGATGCCGCAATATTAACCAAAGGCAAAACAGTTTTTGCCGACCGTTGCGCCCGCTGTCATTCCAGTAAACTTCCAGAGAAGACCTATACCTTCTTTCCCGACAGCTGCGCCGGCAAAGATTATCTGAAATGCTGGAATTCCTATTGGGACTGGACGCGTAGCGATGAATTCCAAACAGAGATGAAGCAGATCGTGATGAAGGAAGACTTCCTGAAAGACAACTTCCTCTCTACCGAGTTGCGGATTCCTGTGACGTTATTGGAAACCAACGCCTGCAGTCCTCTGGCCACCAATGCCATTGGCGGCAATATATGGGACAACTATTCGTCCCAATCCTACAAGGAGCTCCCTTCTGTAGGGAAATATACTGTTCATCATCCACTCACCGGAAAACCATGGGAATACAACATGCCGGCAGGCGGCCGTGGTTATACCCGCCCTGCATCGCTGATCAGTCTCTGGTCTACCGCGCCATTCCTACTCAACAATACAGTAGGAAAGTTCAACCCCAGTCCGGCAGTCGAAGACAGATTGCAGTCGTTTGACGATTCCATCGAACAAATGCTTTGGCCGGAAAAACGCAAGGGCAACATTCAGTATCAAACCGCTTCCGGAAAAATGTTGCCCGGCTGGGTCGATAAAACCACTGAAACCAGTTATCTGAGAGTTGCCTCAGGTTTTGTGCCCAAATTGCTGGAAGACCTTGTTGATGTCATCAGTAAAGGCCAGCTTGTCGGTGAAAAAGGCATTGAACTAGGGCCAATTCCAAAAGGGACACCGGTTAATCTGTTGACCAATATTGACCTGGATAGAAGAGACAGTATCATCAAAAGATTGTCGCATAAAATTGAGTTATTGAAACTCCTGCACAAGATCAAGAAAGATCTCAAGGCAATTCCTAAAAATGCAACTGATGAAGAAACGAGCAAGATATTCGCCAACCTGGTCGATCCTTTGGTAAAAGCCAGTAAATGCCCTGATTATATAGTCAACCGGGGCCATTACTTCGGTACCGATTATTATCAAGACGCTAAAACAGAACCCGGGCTTAGTGATGACGACAAGAAAGCCTTGATCGCATTCCTTAAAACCATGTAAATAACAGCAATCTGGCGGTGAGGTGCAGGGCGTTTCCTTTTCTTGACACTGCACCGGTTCAGATATTTCATTTAAACGACGGCGATGTAGAGCGCTGCTGCTCATATAAATTAAGCAGCAGCGCTTGTTCACACGACTCGATTAAGGAGATAGAAATGATTGACACTAATTTTGACTATATTGTCATCGGTTCTGGTGCTGGCGGCGGTACGGTTGCGGCAAGACTGGCGGAGCATGGAAAAAAAGTCCTCGTTCTTGAAGCCGGCGGCGACCCGCGAACGCTGCAGGGCGGCGATCTGAGCTATCCAGATGGAAACCGCTTGCCTGATGACTACGATGTCCCTGTGTTTCATACTTTTTCCACTGAAAATGAAGCTATGAAGTGGGATTTTTTTGTGCGCCATTATGGCAACCGGGCAACCCAGGAACAGGATCCCAAATTTACCCCGGAGGAAGATGGCGTACTTTATCCGCGCGCCGGTTGCCTGGGCGGCTGCACAGCGCACAACGCCATGATAACCGTGTATCCGCACAACGATGACTGGAACGAAATAGCCAGAATCACCGGTGATGAATCGTGGCGTGCAGATAATATGCGCAAGTACTTTGAGCGTATGGAAGATTGCCACCATAGGCCCTACTATCGCTGGCTGGCAAAACTGGACATTAACCCATCCCGCCACGGCTGGAATGGCTGGTTTCAAACAGAAGCCGCGCTGCCTCTAAAGGCGCTGATCAAGGATGAAAAACTGGTTAAAACTGTTCTGGAATCAGCCAAGCAGGCCATTGCCAGATTACCCGATTTCTTTGAACGAATTAAAGGGTTTACTGAAGGTGGCCTGGCTGATCCCAACGACTGGAGCCTGGTACAGGAAAATGCCACCGGTTTACGCTATCCGCCGTTGGCAACCAAAAATGGTTGTCGCCACAGCACGCGCGAGAGGTTGCTGGATGTGCAAAAACAATATCCTGACCGGCTCATCATAGAACTGGACGCACTGGTTACCAAAGTTATTCTGGATGATGATAATCGCGCTATCGGCGTAGAATATTTAAAAGGTGCAAAACTTTATAGAGCTCACCAAAATCCCAGCCGGGAAGCCGGTGAATTACGTACCGTGCAGGCGTCTTCAGAAGTTATTCTTGCAGGCGGCGCATACAATACGCCGCAATTGCTCATACTCTCCGGTATTGGCCCTGAAACAGAACTGGCCAGACACGGCATTCGGGTCAAACTTGATCTGCCTGGCGTAGGCAGCAATCTGCAAGACCGTTATGAGGTCGGTGTTGTCAATCGGATGCATCAGGACTGGGAGGTGCTAAAAGATGCCAAATACGCCAAGGGTGATTCACAATATGAGGAATGGGAAAAAGACCAACAGGGTGTATATACCACCAATGGCGCAGTATTAGCCGTCATCAAACGCTCAATGATGGAACAGCCGCTACCCGATCTGTTTTGTTTTGCAGTATTAGGTAACTTCAGGGGCTATTTTCCAGGCTATTCAAAATTGATCAAGGAGAACCTGAATTATCTTACCTGGGCCGTACTCAAGGCGCATACCATTAACCGGGCCGGTGAAGTGCGTCTGGTCTCTACCGACCCTCGCGACGGCCTTATATCAATTTTCGTTACTTTGAAGAAGGCAGTGATCAGGAAGGCAAAGATCTCGATGCCGTTGTTGCAGGTATCAAATTTGTCCGTAGCCTGGCTGCGCCGCTTATTGAGCAGGGTATTATTGCTGAAGAAGAGCATCCCGGACAAGCTCTCCAGAGTGATGAGGAACTGCGTGATTATGTCAGATATAACGCCTGGGGGCATCATGCTTCCTGTACCTGCCCTATCGGCAGTAATGACGATCCGATGGCGGTTCTGGAC
Organism: Methylococcaceae bacterium; assembly: GCA_024636875.1. Lineage (GTDB taxonomy): Bacteria > Pseudomonadota > Gammaproteobacteria > Methylococcales > Methylomonadaceae > JAGXGJ01. Next base: position 14,811 of record JAGXGJ010000097.1, read on the forward strand.
AGCAATTTTAAAGTACGGGGAATCAAGGGACTCAGAGTTGTAGATGCTTCCGTTTTTCCGCGTATCCCTGGATTTTTTATCGTGACTTCTGTCTATATGATTGGCGAAAAAGCAGCGGATGCCATCCTGGGCGGGACAAATTGATAACCGTATAATTTCAAAAAATAAAAAAACAGGCGATATCAATATACCAACTTTGGGTGTAATTGACCGGCCAGACAGATGCCGTAATAATACCTGTTTGCTTGCTTTTGCTTTAAGATCAACCTGAAAAAACAATTACCCATCACAGAGGCACAGAGTTGACAGAAAATCAAGGCGTTACAATTCCTCTGCTACTCTCCCGGCGGGTGCAGAAGCATTTTTTTCAAGACGGTGATTTTTCTTTATCCTCTCGCGCCGCTGTGATGAGTTATAGGCATCGCGAATGTCTATAACTCCCTTCACCGGCAGCTATACAGCAGACGATGTGCAGTTCCTGTTAAAACCGGTGACGCTGCCGGATACACCCGTTCACATCAAGGAAGCACTGATTCAATCGGGCGAAAAACATTATTCGCAAATGCTGACCCATGAGTCCTTGCCCCCGGATGATTATTTGCCATTGTTTTATCAAGCGATGACGTTAAATCAGGATCGTTTGGCGGAGCATATTTTGCTGTTGGCAAAAGGCATTTTAGCTGCGCGTCCAAACGGGATTACCCTGGTGTCATTGGCTCGCGCCGGTACACCGGTAGGCGTGTTGCTCAAACATGTTTTAAAACGTTATTTCAACGTCCAGGCCGAACATTATTCCATTTCCATTCTCCGGGATGTCGGAATGGACCAAAATGCGCTGCGTTTTATATTGCAAGATCAGGCCCATAAATCTTTGGTATTCGTTGATGCCTGGACAGCAAAAGGCGTTATTGCACGACAGTTGACAAGCAGCTTAAAGGCATTTGCCAACAGCGATGGTATCTATATTCCCGCCGAGTTATTCGTGCTGACTGATCTGTCAGGTTGCGCGGCAGTTGCCGCCTCTTCAGAAGATTATTTAATTCCTTCGAGTATCCTGAATGCCACCGTATCGGGACTGGTCAGCCGTTCGCTTTATGACAAAAACAATGCCGGCCCCAATGATTTTCATGGCTGTCTTTATTACCGGCAGTTTGAAGAACACGATTTATCCAGGTATTTTATTGATGCAATACTTGGCAGAGTAGATATTATTTGGCAAAACCTAGCTTCGCAGCATCAAAACCCGATTAAACTGAATCTTCAACAATTACAAGCAATTTCACAACAATTTTTACAATGGATTGCCAGCCGCTACGGCATTACTCATCATAATTACATTAAACCCGGCATTGGGGAAGCGACGCGTGTGTTATTACGCCGCGAAGCGAAACTGTTGCTGCTACAGGACCTAGACTCCGAAGCTACCCGGCATTTACGCTGGTTGGCCGAGTTCAAATCGGTTCCAATAGCCGTTATTACCGATTTGCCATATCGAGCGGCAGCATTAATCAAAGAGATTAATATATGAATACAGCGTCAAAATTGTTTTCACCCTGGTGTTTGGGAGCGCCGCTTTATATGCCGGGCCATCGGCGCGATCTTATGGAAATTGCCAATGGCGAAAAATCGGCACCCTTCATTTTCCAATTAACAGTTTAACAAAATTTCCCCAGGTGTTGTGATATGCATTTAGAGCAATCACATATAAGGAGAAGATCATTAAATTTACCCGCCGCCCCGATCTCGATACTCAAGCCCGTATAAA
>JAGXGJ010000098.1 GCA_024636875.1 Methylococcaceae bacterium
AAAAATAAGCTTACCTGTGACTAATGAGAAGTTACAATTCTTTGTGACACCATTTGGGTGAAGTGCCAGCCTCGCGCAACATAATGTTTTATCAGTGTTTTTCTGTGTAAATCTGTGGCTAACTAAGGTTTTTAGGATGAAGGGTCAGACAAAATATTTTATTGAACCAGCAGACCACTCTGAGCAATACCATCAAAAATATATTGAACGGCTAACGACGTCAGCAAAATGCCGGATATTCGCATAATAACCTGGATTCCGGTTACTCCCAGAAACCTGTGAATCTGACTCGCAGTCAACAATGCAAGCAGTGTAAACAACATCATAGCCAGCAACGCTAATAAAACAGCCGCCTGATGGCCGAAGTTGCCTTGGGCATCAGCCATCAATAAAATAACCGCTCCCATGGTTCCCGGCCCCGCAATCAGGGGGGTTGCCAGCGGAAATACTGAAATGTCATGCTTTAGCCTGGCCTCATCAAATTCTTCTGTCGTAGTCGTAATCGCTCCTGAAGATCTGGCAAACACCATGTCAATACCTATTAACAACAAAAGAACACCGCCAGCGGTCCTTAGTGCCGGCATGGAAATACCAAAGCCGGCCAATAAAATATCACCGGTTAATGCAAAAACTCCGAGAATGGCAGAGGCGATTAAAATCCCGCGAACCGCATAAGAACGCCTGTCTTCCGGTGTTGCCGAAGATGTCAAGACAGCAAAAACTGCCGCCACATCAAAAGGACCAATCGTTGTGAATAATGTAGCCAACGCAACCCCCGCTATTTCGAGCATGTTTTATCCTGTCAGGCTATTGTGAAAAACCGGATTTTTTTGATTGGGTATCGTTGCCAAAATAATCCAGGTTTTCGATAAGTGCGAATTTCCTTGCTTTATCAATATGCAAGTGCGTAAAGATGGCTTTCATATTCATTTGCTTGATACTTTCGGGAGAGCCATATCTGAGAGTGAACATTTTATTTTTCTTACCGGGCGGATAAAGCGCCATAATTTCATTGATTTTGGCATTAATCTGCTCCCGCGCATCGTTTAACAATTTGTTAACTTCCTTGTTTAGCCCTGGAACGGGAAATTCATCACTGTGCACAGGATTTATTTCAACCGTTTGCAGCGATTGGGATCGCTTGCGGATAGCGGCCAATTTTTTACTTTTAGTCAACGGCACCAGCAAACTGCTTTCGGAAATAGCAATGCTCTCCTCATCATGGCTGATAACGCCGGATTGCTGCGTATTATCTTGTTCTGTTTTGGACAATCTTGTCACCTTAATCTGTTTTGGACAATCTTGTCACTTAATTGGTATCAGTTGTGTGGGAAAACAGCGTACAATATTTTCCACTTTCAGCGGCTTTTTTTCGCTCAAGTCAGTCAGGTGGGGTCTTCAAAAACAGTAACATAGCTAAAATTACTGTTCAATCTGGATGCTCTTTTCTGGCAAAACCGGCAAATTTTACTCGTTTTTTAACACCTTTTATTCGGCAAAAGCAACCATAAATAGAATTGAAACCGCTTATTTCATCCGAAAGTATTAGTTGTCTGATGAAAATCATACCCGCTTATAAGCAGTTTATGGCTTTAGCAGGATATAACTTTTGCCGCAGTTAAGTGCGGCTTTACACTTTATGACTATATGCGACAGAACCGTTCCAAATCGTCAAAGGAAATTTCCATGAGATACTTACGCATAACTTTTTTATCGTTCATTTTCAGCGCAAGCGCCTGTTCCAGCATGTATTACAGCGGTCTGGAGAAAATGGGAATACCTAAACGGGATGTCATGGTGCATAGGGTTGAAAAAGCACGGGACACACAGGAAGAAACGAAAGAACAATTCAAATCCGCTCTGGATCAGTTTACAGCAGTTGCCAATTTTAAAGGCGGAGATTTTGAAGCAAATTATAACAAGCTAAACAGTGAGTATGAGGCCAGTGTCGACAAAGCGAATGAAGTTAAAAAACGCATCAGTGATATTGAAGATGTATCGGAAGCCTTATTTCAGGAATGGGAAAATGAAGTAACCCAATACAGCAATGCTTCTCTTAAGCGCAGCAGTCAAAACAAGCTCAGTGCAACGAAAGTCCAATACCAGCAATTGATCACAGCCATGAAGAACGCTGAATCCAAAATCGAGCCCATTCTGGTGGTGTTTAAAGATCAAGTGATGTTTATAAAGCATAATCTCAACGCCCAAGCCATTTCTTCTCTGAAAGGTGAATTGGGGTCAATAAAGTCTGATGTTTCAACTTTGGTTACTGCCATGGAAAAATCGATTAATGAAGCCAACGCTTTTATCAAAAAGATGGAAAAGTAAAAATTAATCCATTTCTTCTGATAATTGACAAGAGATCAAAACTATTCATTTGCTTCAACTTATTATCCATGCCAAAAAATACCCCTTATATTCTATTTCTGACCTTTGTTTTGTTAGTGACGGTGTCTTTTTTCTTTTTAATCAAAGATTTTTTATTAGCCTGTTTTTGGGCAATAATTCTGGCTGTAGTTTTTTATCCTGTTTATCAGAGGGTCAGGCAATATTTTGAAAACTCGGAAAAACTGTCGTTGTTTCTGACCATGCTTATGATAATTCTGGTTTTTGTTATTCCTATTTTCACCTTAACCTTGATGATAACGGAGGAAAGTACAGTCTATTATCAAAAAATAGAAAGCGGGAAAATAAATCCTCAAATCTATTTTCAGGATACTATCGCGCTACTTTTGCCAAAATTCAATAAGCTTTTACATATACAGGCAATAAGCGTTGAGCAGATAAGCGCCTCCGCAGGGAATGCCTTTACCCAGGCAGTAAAATATATAGCACAACAGCTACCGGCATTGACTCAAAACCTATTAAATCTGATCGTTCAATTTGCCTTGACTTTCTACCTTCTGTTTTTTCTATTGAGGGATGGCCAACAATTGATAAGAAAACTCATATCTCTGATCCCAATAGGCGACAGGATCGAAATAGAATTATTTGAGCGTTTTACCAGCGTAGCCAGAGCGACTGTTAAAGGCGGGTTAATCATTGCAGTCATTCAGGGCAGTATCGGGGGGGTATTATTTTGGTCTGTTGGCATTCCCGCAGCTTTTTTATGGGGTATGTTAATGACAGTTTTATCTTTATTACCAATAGGCAGTACCCTGATTTGGGCTCCCGCTGCTGTCATTTTATTTTTACAAGGACAAACTTTAAAAGCGGTTATCCTTTTAACAGTGGGTATTTTAGTTATTGGTATGATAGATAATTTTCTGCGGCCAAGGCTGATAGGTAAAGATATTAGAATGTCAGACTATCTGGTACTGATATCAACCTTGGGCGGATTAACCTGGTTTTCATTAACAGGATTTGTATTAGGCCCCATTATTGCGGCATTGTTCATTACCTGTTGGGACATACTGGGAAAATATAACCAGGGCAAGTAAAGCATCTAGGAATGGCGATAGCGGGTTTTGCTAGGCTTGGTTTTTTTGGCGCCACTTTTTCTCTTGTTAGTTGGTTCGGTTTTGCGAATGTTCTTGCTTTTGCTGCTTGACCTGGTTTTGATAATGGCTTTACTTTTGTTTTTACTGGCCGCCTTTGTCTTTTTCAAAGTTTTCCTCTTGGCGGCTGACCCGGATTTTTTTACAATTTTGCGATTGCTTTTGAGCCTGGTTTTACTAACGCGTTTACTTTTACCGGTATGCAGCTGTTTGTTGCTAGAAACCTCGTCGCCCTTGCCATAACCAGTACGTCTAGAGGCCATTTTGCCGCAATCCAGTTGATAGGGTGGAGTTCCTCTGGAATGTGTAGAAATTGTTGTGATGTTTCGTGCAGGAGACGCGCTATATTTGTCGGCAAAGCCGTCATCCATCATCTTAATCATAAGTTGATAACGCTCCGCGCTTGATATACCTCCTAATATGACACCGATCAGGTGCTTGCCATTTTGACTGGCTGAGGAAATCAGATTGTAGCCGGAACCGCAGGTAAATCCGGTTTTCATACCTTCAGCGCCGGGATAGCTGGCGGTAAATTTGTTGATGCCGCGTAGTTCACGGCCCCTATAATTAAAACTATGCGCAGCAAAATACGGGTAATAGTTAGGGAAATTTCGTTGTGTCTTCCAGGCCAGTATGGCCATATCTCGGGAAGTAGTGACTTGCCATTGGTGAGGAAGGCCTGTCGCGTTCATGAAGTGAGTATCGTACATGCCTATCGCATGTGCCTTGCTTGTCATTTTAACTGCAAAGCTTTCTTCAGTACCGCCCAGATATTCCGCCAGGACGACAGCAGCATCATTCGCAGAGCGGGTGATAATGGCTAAAATTGCATCCCGAACCGTTAATGTTTCTCCCTGTCTCAGGCCTAGTTTGCTATTGGGTTGGCGGGAGGCATGATAAGACGTTCTTAAGGTATCGTCGAGATGAATTTGACCTGCATTTAACGCATCAAATGCCATGTAGAGGGTCATTAGTTTGGTGAGCGAAGCCGGATACCATGAATGGCTTGCATCTACTTCGTGCAATATGCTCCCGTTATCAGCATCGATCATTATAGCGGCATAGCGGCCATAACTGACATCAGTCACCAAAACCAACCAGACAGGCATCAATATAAACAGGATCGATTTCACAGTATTCATTAAAAAGGTGTCTCTGGTTAGGTTTTGAATCGTGTGTCTGCTTAACTACTGCATGCCACGTTTAAGCGGCGCCCCCTTAATCAATGGATTGAATCATCCGGGATTTCTTACAGTGGCTGCTGACAAGTATAGTAGGTTGCAATCATTTTAGACGGATGAAAAGCGTTATCTTCAGATTAAGCTGATAACAACAAAGGGGGGGGCATAATCTAAATCATATAATTGATAAAAATTGCTCAGAGGTTACGGTAATAAATACAGTCAAATTACTGATATGAATGAGCTGCGTATTCTATCAAACGGCAGGAGATGATAAAACTATTCCAATACAATAATCCGGATTTATCAGTGACGAGTTAAGCCCTTGGCGCAAGTATAAGGTGGTTCTCCCTGGCAAATTCCCCAGAAACTGCCAAAATTGCCTTCATTTTCTGGTTTCCAGTTTTCCGAGAATGCTTCAAATACCACTCCTGACCAAAGCTTTTTTGCCAGTTTTTTAAATGTCGATTGAATAACCAGCCTTTGATTTTTTTTATTGGCTATACCGCAATGCTGTCCGCTTTTAATGTTTATTTCAGTGCCGCCTTCAGGCCCATTCGGCCAGCCGAATTCTGTCACAATAACTTCTTTGCCTGGATATGCCCGGCGAATCTCTGCGAGTCTTGCGATATGAAAGTCTGCTGCTTTCTCAGCTGGCGTACAGGTATGAATTCCGGAAAATTTATTTTCCCACCAGGGAAATATATTGACTCCAATCCAATCCACTTTTGAAGCAAAGCTGTTTTGCTCACAGGTCAAGGATCTATTGCACCACTCCCACCATATATCTATCGTGGTAATCGGCTGAGTTACGCCTGCTTTACGAAGACTATCGATGCAGCGGGTAATTTCGCCATCAAAAGCATTGCCGTGACGGGTTCTTAATTCAGAACCGCAGCTTAGTTTTATGATCGTTTTCGGGAAAGCCTTGGCCACTTCAATCCCTTTGGTAATGGATTGTGAATTGACGGCAATGTCATTATCCAGCCAGAGGATTGCAATAACTTTAATATGCCGCGCTTCTGCCGCACTGAAAATAGTGTCCAGTCCGTTCAGAACGCCGTAAGTCATGATGCAGCGAAAAGGGGTTTCCTTGATTAATGTATCCAGTAAGACATTGATTAATTCCGGGGATGGATGAGCGCCATAATCGGGATTAAGTTTGCCGACATAAGGGCTGAATGCGGCGCATTGCAGGGTATTTTGTTCGGGTGCCTTAATTTGCTTGCGAGAAAAGGCACTATGACCATAGCTTAACAACGCCATGGAAATGACAAACAATAACAAATGCTTCATAAAACCCTCATAAATAAAACGTCTCAATAGTGAACCTTGCAATCGCTGTGTGACAGCATGATGGGCGATTTTTGTTAAAGGTTGTGAATTTTAATAACGTCATAGCAAATTGCATATACATTGGATTGATAAAGCTCCGACCCTGATTTTCCGTTGGCAAGCCGTTCGATACACCTTGGCTGATCAGGCAAGGCCAGTTATATTCCGCTCAGAATGGCAAACACAGCCCAAGAAAGTAATTCTTTTTTTTAGTGTATCTTTTCATGGCCAATTGGTGGGACCAGGTGGAGATTAAACAGGACTATGCATTATTACTGGAATTGCAAGCGGTTTTAGGACATTCAAGAGCTGTCTGAAGACTCCGATTAATCACGTTTGAGTTAAACTCGACCGGATTCTTTCCAGCGCTTTTATTCATATAGACAATCACTCAGATCGGGCGCTGTAAAGAGTTCTGATCTTTGGAGCTCGCCGGTATCGATATGAATCGGTTTTCCGCTTTCACTCAGACTTGATATGTTATAGACATGGACGAATTGAAAGGCTTTATCGAAATCGGCATTGATAAAGCTTCTCGCTAAATGAACGCATAAACAATAGACTTCTGAATAACACTCAGCGCTACCGGATGCGCAATCGTTGATTTTATCGGACAAAATTCTCATGACAGACAGGACAAATCCATCATGCTGCCATGATACCGGCTGGTCTGTAACATCTGATCCTTGCATGGCAATAGCGCCCAGCGCATAGTAGGAAAGATCGATCAGTTCAGTCAATACTTCAACCATATCGCCCGCTTTAAGCGCTTTTAATACTCTGCTGCCTTGTTCCATAAGCAAAGCCTGGCGCATGATAATATCCATATCGGACAGCTGCGCATTGGCGCCATGCCCCGCCTGTGGAAATGAAAAAGCATCGTGAAGTTCTCTAACCAGTTTCAGGTGTTTGTTCATGACTTTGGTCCTATCTGTTAATTGGCGGTTCAATTGATTCAGGTATAGGCTTCTGTTTTCAGCCAGGCTTCTGTCGCATGAGCCTTACGATATATTCATTTATTGTCCAAACCAGGGTATAAAAGTTCAATATCACCCGCTTTATATTTCAACCTGTACAGAGCTGGCTGAATTTAAACGCTTAAGACTATGCTGCGGACAGTTTTTCTCTGAGCTTCAAAAACCGCTGGTACCGGGTCATTGAAATGTCGCCATTTTCTGCGGCAACCCGCACCGCGCACCCTTTGTCATACAAGTGCCGGCAGTCATTAAACTGGCAGTTATCCAGCAATGGCTGAAGCTCTCTGTAGCCGTAAGCCAGTTGTTGTTCGGATAGGCCTGCGAGCCCGAAAATGGCGACGCCGGGGCTATCGATTAAATCCCCGCCGCCATTCAAATGATACAGCGTTGCCGCTGTCGTGGTATGCCGTCCATGTTTGGTGGTTGCCGAGATGGTATTGGTTTTTAGCTCCTTGTCGGGAATGATGGCATTGGTCAGCGAGGATTTACCGACCCCCGATTGCCCGGCGAACATGCTGACCTGATCTTTTAATGCGCGTTTTAATTCATCCAGTCCTGAAGCAGCTTTGGCACTGACCCGGTAAAGCGGATAGCCCAGATTCTGATAATCCAGCAGTTCTTTTTCGATGCTGTCCGCTTGAGGCAGATCGGTTTTATTAAGCACTAGGGCTGCGTCAATGGTGTGGCTTTCACAGACGGCCAGGTATTGGTCTATCAATAAAAAATCGCAATAAGGTTCTACGGCAAAAACGACAAAAATGGTGTCAATATTGGCGGCAACCGGCCGGGTTTTGCCATTTCTGGACGGGCGCGCCAATAACGAACGTCTGGGTAGTATTTTTTCAATGCGGCCCTGGTCGGGTGATGATAGTGACCATAATACCTTATCGCCAACGGCGACGGTTTCCAGTCGCCGCAGTGTCTGGCACAGAATGATTTGATTGTTATGTTCAACAGCAATGCCCTGACCTAAATGGGCAATGACCAGTCCTTCCAGCAACTCGGCCATTATCCTGGAAACCTCAGTTGGACAGGGTGGAGTGTGCGGTTTTTGGGGTGCAGGGCAAGGCGCAACGACGCGGAATGGTTATACCATTCCAAGGAGTTGCAACACTGACATGCGCCCCAAAAACCGTGCAATCCACTCCGTAGCGGACTCACCAAGGGGGTGAAACAGTAAATTATAAAAAAGTTTATTGAAATCATATTCTTAAATATCCAGTTGAGCGGTCAACTGAGGTTTCCAGGATTATGCTTTGGATTCCAGATGCGCAATACGAATAGCCGCGGGGGGGTGGCTGTAATGAAAAGCCGAATACAGTGGATCAGGGGTTAAGGTGCTGGCATTTTCTTCATAAAGCTTGACCAGGCCGCTAATCATTTTGCTGGCTTTGGCATTGCTTGCGGCAAAGTCATCGGCTTCAAATTCAAATTTACGTTGAAAGTAGGCACTGACAGGCTGCATGAAAAAAGTAAAAGTTGAAGAAACCAGCATGAATAATAATAAGGCGGCGGCATGTGATTTTTGTTCGATGGCAACGCCTAAACCGGTGTAAAACCAGTCCTGATCAATTAGCCAGCCCAATACACCGAAGCCGATCAGGCTCATAATTGCTGTGGCGATCAGCATTTTGATGACATGTTTACATTTAAAATGCCCCAGTTCATGCGCTAGTACCGCTTCCAGTTCTTCGTCTTCCAGCGAGTTGACCAGGTTGTCGAAAAATACGATGCGTTTGTTGTTGCCCAGACCGGTAAAATAGGCGTTGCCATGGCCGGACCGCTTTGAGCCATCCATGATGAAAATGCCCTGACTGTTAAAGCCGCAACGCGTAAGCAGTCCCTGAATGCGGTCTTTTAAAGAACCCTCTTCCATAGGCGTGAATTTATTAAATAAAGGCGCAATAACGGTCGGATAAAGCCAGCTCATCAGCAAAGAGAAGGCCATTATAATGCCCCAGGCCCATAACCACCATAGCGGTCCAACGGTATCCATAACCCACAGGATTAATGCCAATAAAGGCAGGCCAATCGCCGCGCCCAAGCCCAGTTGCAGGAACTGGTCCTTGATAAACTGCTTGACGGTACTTTTATTAAAGCCAAATTTTTCTTCAATCACAAAGGTCTGATAAATGCTTGCAGGTATTTCTACTACGGTCATTAGCAGAAAAATAGTGGCTGTTGCCGCTACCCCGGCTATTAACGGCGATGAGACAACGTCGCTCCAATATTCAAAAGCCAAATTGATACCGCCGCCCAGCGTCAGCAACAGCAACACTATAATTCCGAGCGCGCCGTCTATATTCCCCAGCTTGATCTTTGCAAGCGTGTAATCAGCGGCTTTTTGGTGTGCTGCCAATGGCACCTTGGTTTTGAAAGCGTCGGGCACGGCAATGCGATGGGCTTCGACATAATCGGCTTGCCGTTTAGCCAGCCAAAATTGTATCGAAGAAGAAATAATGAGAGCGATTAAAAAGATAATAGTAAACGTATTCATAGGTCAGGTACATTAAGTTTAAGAGTTAGACGTACAGATACGCCAATGCTACACTAACCGCCACCTTCAACACAATGGAATCAATAAATGGCTCAGGATTCTCAGCATCTTATCTGGATCGACCTTGAAATGACAGGGCTTGATCCGGGCAGGGATTTAATAATCGAAATTGCTACGGTTGTCACCGATAAAGATTTAAATATTCTTGCACAAGGGCCAGTACTGGCAGTGCATCAGTCTGATGCAGCACTGGCGGCAATGGACGAATGGAATCAGAAACATCATGGCGGCTCCGGTTTAATTGAGCGCGTCAAGCCTTCTACGATTGATGAAGCCGAAGCGGAACGGCTGACGATCGAATTTTTAAAACAATGGGTGCCTGAGAATACGTCACCGATTTGCGGCAACAGTATTGGTCAGGACAGACGTTTTTTATATCGTTATATGCCCAAACTGGAAGCATATTTTCATTACCGTAATATCGATGTGTCGACGCTTAAAGAACTGGCCGCGAGATGGGCGCCCGAAGTCAAAAATGGCTTTAACAAAGAGTCTACGCATCAGGCCCTGGATGATATTATTGAATCGATTGAAGAACTTCGCTATTACCGGGAACACTTTATCAAGTTCTAGCGCTGCTGCACCATGTTGTATTAATATTTATATCAATATTTTACAAGCACATCATGATGGGCGCCTGGTTAACCACATCCAGTTTACAGTCAACTTTTTTGATAGCAAAGAGCTTATTCGTTCGAGTCTGATAAAAGTTTAGTGCTGGTTATTTTTATTGCTAATGGTTTGAGCTGACTTTCAGTCATTTGGCTGGGTTTATTAATGGTTAAGGAGATATGATTTCAAAAAATGTAACTATCGCCAGAATCTATACACTGGAAGGGCATGACCAGTTAAATGAGGCTTTGGATATTCTGCGGGATGAAGAAAAGATGATGGGCGTTACGATTTTCCGCGGCATTGCCGGATTTGGTGAAAACTGCGAGGTACATACATCGTCCCGGCTGACGTTATCTCTGGAATTACCATTGGTCATAGAGTTCTACGATGAGCCAGAAAAAGTCGAAATAGCCATCCAGGTACTGAAATCCAGACTTGATTTCAAGCATATTATTAGTTGGCCTGCGACGACTTATTTAGATTGAATAACTTATTGATACCAATGTTTTTGTGGGGGCCTGTATGGGAACTGGTTCAGCCTCCAATGTGATTGCTTCCTGCTTGAAAATCGGTATCCAGTCCGACAAGATGAATTCTTGTTGACTGCTGCTCTGATGACCGACCGCACACACCTTGCATCACTCAGTGCGCAAGGCTTCCAAAGGCTCCAGGCGAGACGCTTTCATTGCCGGGACAACACCGGCGACTATGCCAATCAGTAATGAGACAATAAAGGCCAAAGTGATATACCCCCAGGCCATTTGCACAGGCAATGCCGGCAGCGCCGTATCAAGAATTTGAACAATCGCCATGCCCAGTAACACACCGCAAATCCCGCCAGACGCACTCAGCGCCAGTGCCTCACATAGAAACAGCTGAAAAATAATCCGTCGTTCTGCGCCTAAAGCGCGCAATAAACCGATTTCGGAAATCCTTTCAGAAACAGCAATCGTCATTATTGTCAGTATACCGACCGAGCCAACCAGCAAGGAAACACCGCCCAAAGCGGCTACTGCCAGGGTCAGAATATTCAATATCGAGTCCATTGTTTCCAGCATCTGGTTCTGTGTGATAATCGTGAAATCTTCCATGCCATGACGGGAAATTAATAACCTTTTAATCAATTTTTCTACTGTTGCAACAGAGGCGCCGGCTTTATACAGCAAATCAATTTCCATCAGGCTTTCCCGATCGAACAGTTCCAGGGCTTTGGTCGCCGGAATGTAGATAGTGTCATCCATATCAAAGCCCAGTAATTGGCCTTTTTTTTCCATTACACCAATAACCCGGTATCTGTCACTGCCGATTCGAATACGCCTGCCCAGCGGGCTATTGACGCCAAACAGTTCACTTGCCAGTTTATTGCCCAATACCGCAAAGGCGCGCGGGTTACCTTGCTCTCCGGCAGGCAAAAATCGCCCGCTGATTGTTTTAATTCTCCATACTTCAGGTACTGCCGCCCCAACGCCTAAAACATTAGTCCGTCGCTGTTTGTTTTCAGCTCCGATACGTGCATTGCCCTGTATTACCGGCACAACCGCAATAATATTTTCCAGCTTGCTCAAACTGACAGCATCAGCTAAACTCAAGGGCCGGACTGTGCTTATCGTTGCAGTCGATAAACCAAAAGTGCTTTTTTTACCGGGGGTAACGCTGATCAGATTAGTGCCGAACTGGGTGAATTCGGCCAGTACAAAAGTATGGATGCCGCGCCCTATAGAGGTCAGTATTACCACGGCAGCGATACCGATAATCAAGCCCATAGCCGTTAACGATGAACGCAGCTTATGGCTGGTAACTGTCCGGAATGACAATGTAAGCAAATCTGCATAGTGCATGATTATCTCTTCGCTAATGCAGCAACCGGGTCAAGCGTTGCTGCTTTTCTGGCAGGTAATACGCCAAACACCAGACCGGTAAACAACGAGACGGCTAATGCTGCAAGCACTGCCCAGCCCGGGAGTTGAATGGGAAATTCGGGGTAAGCGGCCTCCAATACGGCAATGGTTCCTTGTCCTAATAAAATTCCCAACAATGCGCCTGCCAGCGATAACATCGCCGCTTCGGTTAAAAACAGCCAATGTAATTGGCTTTTGGTCGCGCCCAATGCTTTTAATAAACCGACTTCAGCAGTGCGTTGGGTAACGCTGACTAGCATGACATTCATGACCAGAACACCGGCGACAACGAGGCTGATGGCGGCGATACTGACTACGGTCAAAGTCAAAGCCGTTAATATTTTGTCAAAAGTATTGACTACGCTATCCTGGGTAATGATGGTGATGTCATCTTCACCTTCATGGCGGGCTTTTATAATACTTTTGACTTCATCAACGGTCTTGTACATCGACTCTTGTGACTTGGTTTCTATCAGAATCCGGAATAGCGAACGGGTATCAAATAAAGCCTGTGCGGAAGCGACAGGAATAATCACCATTTCATCAAAATCGACTCCGATAGACTGCCCTTCCGACTCCAATACTCCTATCACACGAAAACGCCTGTCATTGATTCGCAGCCACTGTCCAAGAGCCGGTTGATCTGAAAATAATTCCTCGCGTATGGTTTGGCCAATTACACAAACCGGCATGGCTTTATTAACGTCCATTTCGGGTAGAAAACTGCCTTGCGCCATCGTTAAATGGCGCACTCGTCTTAATGCATGGGTCGATCCAAATATGTTGGTTTCTCGCTCCAGGCCCTGTGTTGAAACCGGCGCAGAACCAATAGTCAGCGGGGCAATAGCGGCAATGTGGTGGCTACGAAATAGTGCTTCGGCATCATCCAGTGTTAAATCCCTGGGTGTTCCACCAAACAGCGGCGGATGGCCGCCCGTGGTTTCGTTGCGCCCCGGCAGTACAATAACCAGATGAGTCCCCAGCGCTTCAAATTCATTGATAATATAATTACGGGCGCTTTCTCCCAAGGCTGTTAATAAGGTAACTGACGCTACGCCTATACTCATTGCCAGAATAATCAGTGATGCTCGTAAGCGCTGGGCTCTGATCGCACCGTATGCCTGTGATAAAGTGTCTTTAATGAACATGAGTTATTCCTGGCGCCGTTGTTATCCTTGCCGGTTTTGGAGTGCTGACTTCTGTTTGCTTTCTATTGATGTTTTATTGGTACCGAATAAAAACTCGCTTGGATAGAGATAGTATTTTCCAATAGATATATGAGTCTGAAAAAGGAAAAATAAATTCTTATAACCCAGCCGCTTTTTAAGTCTCGCTCATTAATGGTTTTAAATAATTTAGAGCGTTCTTTTTGCAGTTGCTCAGCCGCTTGATTATCAATTTGATTAAGAGCGACTTTGTCCAGTATTTCAAAAGTGATGCCAGGTTTCAAATAATTTCCGGCATTTTCAATGGATTTTAATTTGTCATAGGGCGTCATCATACCTTTATAGGGATAGATTTTCTTGTCTTTACCCTGACTGTCAGTAATCGTCTTGGGGAAAAAGCAAGGGCGATGGTAGTTAATATAAGGAAGCAAGGCATCGTGATTGAATGCGTTGATTAGGGGTGCCCAACTTTGTGGGATATGTGCATAACCAAACAGCTTCCTGATTACGGAACCGTTTTTACTTTCGATCAAGGCATTGTCATTGGTCTGTCTGGATCGGGATGAAAGTAAATTCAATCAAGAGTTTTTGCAGTAATGCAGCTACTTTGTAGTTAATGTATTTGGGCAACACTAACAGCGCTTTGATAGAATTGCACGAATTTCAATTATCCGGATTCTAATCATCCGCCCAGCTTTCTGCGCTAAACCTTAATATTTCGACATGCAAAAAGACCTGAACGACAACTTTTTTAATAGCCAGCAAGCCATACTCGATCTATTGCAAAAGAACAAGCTGGTCGCAGATTTGGTGCATAAACAGGATATGCCTCACCATGATCTGGTAGAATTGCTTGTTCGCAAACAGAACATGGCACAATTGCAGCAGATACTTAATCATTTACCTCCTGCTGAAATTATTCAAATTCTGGAAGAGTTGCCGCCGGAAGATCAATTGCTCATCTGGGAGCAACTGGATGATGATCATAAGCAACCCATTCTGCTAAATGCCCCGATCCCTGTTCTGCAAATACTGGGGAAACAAGACCTCAAGACTGCAAAATCCAGGGTCAAGGCTTTCGATTTACAAGAAGGCCGCTTGCACGAGATTTTGATTAATACCACCCAGGACTTGCTTGAGGCCAAACCCATCTGGATTGATTTGGTTGCGCCGACATTTGAGGATCGGCTATGGGTCGGCGATATTTTTGGGATAGAATTTCCTGACCCGGATAAATTGAATGATCTGGAATCAAGCGCCCGGTTCTATGTGGAAGAAAACGGTGAAATTCATTTGCATTCGGATTTCCTGCTTGACAAGGAAGATGTGTCGCACAACGTCGTTGTTGCTTTTATCCTGTATCAGGATATTTTATTCTCGATTCGCAAAGAAGAACTGCCGATCTTCCGGCTTCAGCGTTTACGTGCGCTGAGTCAACCCAATTATGTTTCCGGCTCGATGGATATGTTGCTTGATCTCTATGCAGCCAATGCCGAGTATTCGGCTGATGCACTGGAAGATGTTTATATGGCTTTGGAATTCGTTGGCAATCATGTACTTAGCAAACAAATTAGCGATGAAGTAGCCGCCAGAATATTAATTGATATTGCCAATGAAGAGGATCTGAATGGGCGGATTCGCAGGAATGTGATGGATACGCGTCGCGCGGTTTCGTTTCTGATACGTGGCAAGTTCCTTGGCAAAGACCAATTGGAGTACTCTCAACAGATTCTGCGCGATATTGAATCGCTGGATGGCCACACTGCATTTCTTTTCGACAAGATCAACTTTCTGATGGATGCCGCGGTAGGTTTCATCAATATCAACCAGAACAAGGTTGTGAAGCGATTGACAACAGTCAGTGTTGTCTTTCTGCCACTCAATGTATTGGCAGGCATCGGTGGCATGTCCGAATTCTCAATGATGACACACAGGATACCCTGGCCTGTCTCATACAGTATTTTTACCCTTGGCCTGGTAATTATCGGGTGGCTTACTTTTACCATTCTGGGGTTTCTTGAAAATCGGGAGCGAGGAAAATCAGGCAAACGCTAGAAGCGTGTTCCGGTTTATTTTAATCGTTTTCATCAAAACATTTAATGCTGTAAAGACACGAAGAGCACGAAGTTTTATTCTTCGCGTCTTCGAATGGAGAAATTCCCAAATTTGGGAACCCACGCGTGTTTACCGCGTATTTGACAAGACCCGGGGTGGTAATTATTATAGAGTCCGACGTTGGTAAAGCAACACAAAGTCCCCTCTCCCTTTGGGAGAGGGTTAGGGTGAGGGTATTACAAAGGTCGCTTTACCAACTTTGGCTCCTATAACTTAAGGTGTGATCTGTTGCGGCACGTAGTTTGGCAAATCAGAACCGTCTACTGTGAAGACAAAAAGCTTGTTCGGATTGGCTATGCCAGCATAAGCCAAACCGGAACCTACACCACCCGGAGGGTTTCCAGCAACGCCATTTTCAAGCGGGGTTGCTGTTTTTGCTGACAGATCCTGATAGTTTGCATTGACTTCGCCGATTGCGATCAGGTCTATTTCCGCTTGAGCAGCCGGGGCTGCAAAAACAGGTAATAAGAGATAGGGAATCAGATGTTTTTTTGTCATAAAGAGCCACGAAATATTATTTTTTTAAAGCTCTTTGATTATCACTGCGTAATGTTACGGGAAGATTACCGTAGCATTATTGAACTATTACAAATGATAACGCGCACATGCTCTCATGCTTCATGACCGGTATATCTCTAATTGTTATTATGGAGAACAGAAGGGAAAATAAAATTGTTTAGCCAGTCTTAGGGCCTGAAGAATAATAATAGCGATTGTTCATTCCAGTCCCGCTTGCCAGGGCAATAGACGCCCGTTGATTTTTGGTGAATGACAGGGGTGGAAGTCGGTCTTCGAGCAGGGTATTGACGATGGTTGTCGAGGCAGTCGGTTTGGCAAAACGCAAGGCATTGGCTTTCATTCGAATCAACCGGTCCGGATCTTCCAGCAAGCGCTCCAGTTTGAAGGGCAGCGTGGTCAAGTCGTTGCACTTGATTGCGATACCTTCCTCCAAAAGATGGTCGCTATTTCTTTCCTCCTGTCCGGGGATCGGGGAAACCACGCACATGGGCAGGCCGCAGGCGATAGCCTCGGAGGTCGTCATGCCGCCGGGCTTGCCAATGAAAATATCGGCCATTTTCATCAGTTTGTGCATTTGGTCGCTGTAACCCAGAACCTTAAACCGGGGGCTTCGACTATCAATTAATTTCAAGATGCGCTGTTTCAGTTCATCGTTGCGTCCACAGATCACCACTGTCTGCGCGTCGCAGGCCAGGTTGAGCATCCGCTCCACGATAAACTCGATGGGTCCCGCGCCAAAAGCTCCGGCCGACAGGAGCAGAACCGGTTTTTCCGGGTTCAAACCCAGTCGAAGTTTTTCTTCTTCGCGGTTGATAGGATATTGAAAAACGGGGTCGATGGGTATGCCTGATACCGTGATTCTTTCGTTGGGAATCCCGAGCATTTCGAGATGAGCTCTGGTTTCATCGATAGCGACAAAATAGCGATGAAAGGAGCGCGACAACCACATGGCATGAAAGTCGAAATCCGTTACCACAATGGATAGATGCGCCTGCAATTGTTTGGTCGCAATCAGGTGGGAGATGATGCCGGCGGGCATGTAGTGGGTGCAGACCGTGATATGCGGGTTGAATTTCCGGATAAACCGCACCAGCGGTTTGGTATTCAGCCGGTCTATCATATGCCGCATTCTGTCTGTGTGCCAAGGTTCATCGCTGGTTTTATACCACCAGCCGAGGAAATTGGGTGCAGTACGCACCAGCGATGTATAAAATCTTGAATAAAAATCCCGGAAAAGCTTGTTGGTATATTGCAGCGCATCATTGTTGATGACATCAGCAACCCGGCCGTCAGCGGCAAAGGAAAGCTCCAAAGCTTCGGCTGCTTTAATGTGACCGGTTCCCGCGCCTGCCGACATAATCAAAATCCGTTTTTTCATCAGTGAATAACGCACCTGTTTGATTTGTCTGAAACCCGGACAGGATTGTCATGCAATTGGGCTACTTGGCCGGTTTCCCGATATTTTTTATAGTCGGCGAGCACTTGGGCGTGATCGAATGCCAATGATTCGGGCAGCTCATCCAGCCCGAACAGCCGGCAATTTTTCGCGTCATCCGCTGCAACTGGCGCGCCCTCAGCCTCGGCTACATAAACCGCCGTCACCGTATGCCCACGGGTGTCGCGGGATGGATCGGAATAGATTCCAAGCAAGCCAAGCAGGCGTACATCCAGTACGACTTCTTCCTGAGCCTCGCGCATGGCGGCATGTTCAACAATTTCGCCAAGATCGACAAATCCCCCTGGAATCGCCCAGCCGTAGGGCGGATTGGCGCGCTCAATCAATACTATAGGACGGCCAGGGAAATCGGTCAGCTCGATTATGACATCGGCGGCGAGCAAGGGGGTAATGGGTTTAGGCATAGCATCCTCTGATAAGTGGAAAATGGCAGGTCAAAACAGGAAATAGGCTTTTCTATTTATCCTGATCATGACCGTGTTTTATGGTGAGTAAACTCATTGTAACCGAAACAAACAGCCCAAACACGATCACGATAGTATTAATGGAAAATCCGGCTTCAATCATCATCGCATAAGCGCCAAGCATCAATAAAATGCTAAGATTTTCATTGAAGTTTTGTACTGCGATGGAGTGGCCAGAGCCCATGAGATGGTGACCCCGGTGCTGTAGCAATGCATTCATTGGAATCAAAAAGCTGCCAGCCAGAATGCCAATAAGTATCAGCAACAGTACCGCCAGACGCCAATCCCTTACTAATACCATTCCCAATACAACGAATCCCATGGCAACACCTAAAGGTAATACTTTCACGGCATGTTCCAATTGCACAGCCTTGGCCGCTACCACAGAACCGATGGCAAGGCCCACCGCGACGACTGCCGTCAATTGGGTTGCCTGCTCCAGATCGAGCTTTAACGCGGCCCCGGCCCAGGCGAGAATAATGAAACGCAGGCTCGTACCCGCTCCCCAAAAGAGCGAGGTTACCGCGAGAGAAACCTGTCCCAAGGGGTCTTTCCATAGCAGCAGGAAAGTTCGCCAAAAATCAGCTATCAGGAATACAGGCGTTCGTTTCGGCAAGGTGTGCTCAATGGGCAGCTTGGGAATATAATAATTAAGTATTGCCGCCACGAAATAAAGACCGAGGATAACAAAAATCGCAAACTCGGGAGCGGTATCAATGCCGCCATTGAACTCAAGCCCGCCCAGTTGCTGGACAACTTTTTCCTCAACCCGATGACCTATCAATAAACCTCCAAAGATGGCGCCCATGATGATAGCCGCAACGGTCAGACCTTCCATCCAGCCGTTTGCCCATACTAATTTATCGGGTGGTAGATATTCAGTCAGAATGCCATATTTGGCCGGTGAGTACAAAGCCGCGCCGATGCCGACAAAACCATAGGCGAGCAGTGGATGCAGACCCATTAACATAGCTGCGCAACCGGCTATCTTGATACCGTTGCTAATGAACATGACCTGTCCTTTCGGCAGGGCATCGGAAAATGCCCCGACAAAGGGGGCGAGTACGATAAAGGCGAAGACGAAGAATTGCTGTAATACAGGCGTTTGCCAGGAGGGAGCATTCAGGTTTTTGAGTAGTGCGATAGCAGCGAAGAGAAGTGCGTTATCGGCCAGTGAGGAAAAGAACTGTGCCGCAAGAATGGTGTTGAAACCGCGATTCATAGGATTTTCTGCCTTGTGCGACGCTGCGAAACCAGAATCATTGCACTATAAATGGTTAAAAGAGTTATTTCATTAAGGGCTTCGGCTACAAACCTGATTCGGGTCAAGCGGTAACTCTTAAGCATATGCACTGATATTGAGATGCCTGCCCTGAGCCTTTCGGCTACGCTCAGGAGAGCCTCGCCGAAAGGCTCAGGAAAGTCTTGTCGAAGGGGATGAACTTGATTTTGGTTTACTCGCCGAACAGGTGAGGTAGTTGGCAGTCCGTTCATGATTCCATACATTATAGAGTCCGACGTTGATAAAGCGACACAAAGTCCCCTCTCCCTTTGGGAGAGGGTTAGGGTGAGGGTATTATAAAGGTCGCTTTACCAACTTTGGCTCCTATAACAAATGGCTTATCCTTAAACTTGCTCGATTTGAATCATTGGACTATTACAGGTACTGCGGCTCAGAATTGTATTCAGTTCATCTAATCAAGAGTGTTGATTTCCAGAGTCTCGTTATGGGCAGTGGTTGATTTTGTTTTGTGCCACTTCACGAGTTCCAAGGTTCCATTGAAGTGCTCCACTATGGCGGTGCCACTCTCCACGAAATCTCCCGTGTTGATATATAAAAATCCGTCTATCTCCTTAATCTCAGCGTGGTGTATATGCCCGCAAATAACGCCATCCAGATCCTGGTCTTTCAGTGTGCTGACGATGCTCTCTTCATAATCGGAAATAAACTGGACCACATTCTTGACCTTGAACTTGACATAGGCAGCAAGGGAGAAATTTGATTGTATGCCGAGCCAACCCCTGATTACGCGTAGAAAGCGATTGACCCGAAGTAGAAAGTCGTAGCCCTCGCTGCCTAGCTTGGCAATCCACTTATGGTATTTGGCAATGGTGTCGTATTCGTCGCCATGGACGACCAGAAATTGCTTCCCGTCGAATGAAGTATGCATATCTGAATTTTTGACGATGATGTCGCCAAATACATATTCATTGTACTGCCTGACGTTTTCGTCATGGTTGCCGGGAATATAGATGACATGGGTGCCATGTCTGGCCTTGCGCAGGACTTTTTGAATTACCGTATTATGATCCCTGGGCCAGTACATTTTCCTGGAAAGCGCCCAAAAATCGATGATGTCGCCTACAAGGTAAAGCTTTTCACTCTCGTTGTATTTTAAAAAATCGAGTAAAAGATCGGCTTGGCATTGAGAGGAACCCAGATGCAAATCGGAAATCCAGATGGTTCGATAGCTGTTATTATTCATAAGCAAATTTTTAACATTAGGTGACAAGCATAAGGTGCTTGGTCGATGACGGTTTAGCTGGTATAAACTGGATTCTTGTGACTCGTTTCAGGCATTGAATTGTTATTGCATGACCATGGCATGCGTAGATGATCTCAAATGCCGTTGAATGGCCGTTGAATGACAGAGAACAATTCGCTACACAGGGAACAGGTTCTTCACGCATGGTATACATCATTTGGATGTTAGCAGAAGTAAATGAAAGTTATATTACAAACAGGCAAACAATTCCGTTACCCGGAACGATCAGGCATTCTGTTGACTTGATGGAAAAAGGGTGCACAGTGCCTGTTTTCGGCAGAAAGCAAGCTTTGACGGGATATATAAAACCAGGAATAAAAAGACAGTGCACTTGGAATCTATTTTGACTCAGATGCTTATAGGTTCATCCAACGAGCTGGGTGCTTTTGAGCCGGGTATTGCGGCACGCTTGATGGGATTGGTGCCGTCGGTGGTTTTCGGGGGAGTGATGACGCTAGCCGTGGTTGCTGCGACGGCAATACTGGCGCCGAAACTGCGTCGGCTGCAACTTCACCAGCTTTATTGATACTGATGATGACACTTTGAAAATATCAGCCAAGGTTGCACTTGTGAGCAACCATAACGGTCTGCATACCGCGCAGGATTGAGTGAAGAGAGAAAATAACAGTAGCCCGAAAGTGACAAAAACCCGGAATTATCAAAAAACCAGAACGACTAACAAAGTCCTTCAAGCCATTGTCTGCTTATGCCTGTTTTGCATTCGACCTGCAGGGGTATACAATCCGGTTTCAGTTGCAAGACTCATGACCGGGTAAATTTTCATGCTATTACTTGGCAAAGTCATGCTGATTACAGGTATTGTTATACATCTAACCGAGGAGATACTATATGGTCGATAGAAGACACTTTATCAAGAAGGCAGCAGGCGGGCTGGCTGCTCTCGGAACCTGGTCATTGTCGCTGCGGCCAGGCCTGGCGGCTGATCTTGTTGCCACGGATACCGAGGCAGCCACGATCATGGATAAACTTCCAGGCAAGAAAGCGCTGATTAAAAAATCGTTTCGGCCTCCCAATTATGAAACTCCGGTCAATTATTTCGACGCGCCGTTTACACCCAACGATGCCTTTTTTGTGCGCTACCATCATTCAGTGATCCCCGAAGTGAAGACTGAAGAATGGCGGCTGCGTATCGGCGGCGAGGGGATTCGCACGCCGCTGGAACTCACCTTTGAACAATTGCGCCGGGATTTCAAACAGGTCGAAATCGCTGCCCTGTGTTTGTGCTCCGGCAATCGCAGAAGCTTGTTCCACGTTCCCGGTGTACAGTGGGGTTCCGGCGCCATGGGCAATGCGCTTTGGCGCGGCGTACGCCTGAAAGATGTGCTCGCTGGTTGTGGAATCGATAAGTCTGCCGTAGAAGTAAGTCTGGATGGCGCTGATTCTGCCATGCATAAAACATCGCCGGACTTTGTCAAGAGCCTGCCGCTGGCGAAAGCGCTGGATAAGAATACCCTCATCGCCTTCGAGATGAATGGTGAACCTTTGCCGCACTGGAATGGCTTTCCCGCCCGTATGATTATTCCCGGCTGGACTGCTACCTATTGGATGAAACATCTGACGGCGGTCAATGTCTTGTCCAAACCTTTCGACGGCTTCTGGATGAAGACCGCCTACCGTATACCCAAGGCTCGCTTCGCAAGCGGACAATTTAACTCACAGGAAACCTTGACAAATATGCCGATCACGGAAATGGTGGTCAATTCACTGATTACCAACCTGGTCGATGGACAGCTTGTGCCTAACGCAAAGTCCATGGAAATCAGAGGCGTAGCCTGGGATGGCGGTGAGGGTATCGCACGCGTAGAGATTTCCACCGATGGCGGGGTCAGGTGGCATCATGCCGCATTAAAACAGGATTACGGCCGTTTTTCCTGGCGCCAATGGCGCTATGACTTTGAACCCAAACGTCTCGGGGAATACCGGATCATGGCGCGAGCTACCAACAAATCCGGTGACAGCCAACCGTTCAAGCCGATTCCGAACCCTTCAGGTTATCACCACAATGCTGTCCAGAATATCGTCATAAAGCTGACTTGAGGAGAACATTATGCGTACGTTGTTTTTATTGTTGTCGGTTTTCGCCAATTTAGCAGCAGCCGGGGAAAACCAAATAGTTCTGAAAGATGGTCAGGGCAAAAACCTTGTTATTAGCCAGTGCGCGATGTGCCACAGTCTGGATTACATCACCATGCACGCCAACATCCTGAATCGGGCCGGCTGGGAGAAAACAGTCGGCAAGATGATCAATATTATGGGGGCGCCGATCAATAATGCCGACAAACAGGTCATCATTAATTATCTGGCGCGCAATTACGGGAAATAGTGATTTTTAAAGGGTTGGCAAACTCTGCAGGGTCACGTTTCCGGAATTCTGTGCATCACGAAGGACACGAAGTTTTATATTGTTCTTCGAGTCCTTCGCGGACGGCTAAAAACTTCTTTAGATTGCCGTAAACTTAAAGGCTGCATGGAGATAATTTTTTCGCCGGGATACAGAACGATAGCAATACCAGGAGGAAGCTAAAATGTCAGATACTTCTCATCAAATCAGCCGTCTTGTTAAACATAGAGGGGCTACGGTTCCTACATTTCTTTATGGAACCGCCTGGAAGGAAGCCCAGACTGAGGAATTAACGGCTGCGGCCATTGAATCCGGGTTTTTAGGCATCGATACCGCGAATCAGCGTCGTCATTATTACGAGGCAGGCGTTGGCAAGGGCATACAACTTGCCTTGGCCAAAAAAAATCTGCAACGCAGCGATCTGTTCCTGCAAACAAAGTTTACCTATGCTGCCAGCCAGGATCATCGGCTCCCTTATGATCCGGAAACAGACTACACAACACAGGTCAGGCAATCATTCGCAAGTTCGCTAGAACATCTCAATACCTCATATCTGGATTCGTATATTCTGCATGGTCCGGCTTCAAGCCAGGGACTGAACGATGCCGACTGGGAGGTATGGCGAGCCTTGGAAAATTTACAGAAATCCGGTTCTGTGAAGCTGATCGGGGTTTCCAATATTGACTTTGGGCAATTGCAATTACTGGTCGAAAGGTCTGAAGTCAAACCAGCGTTTGTCCAAAACAGATGTTATGCCCGAACCCGGTGGGATGCCAGGATCCGAGCGCTATGCCATGCAAATGACATAATTTATCAAGGCTTCTCGCTCCTTACTGCTAATTCGGTTGAATTAAAGCAACCCGAGTTGCTCGCGATTTCAAAGCGCCTGGGTTGTTCATTGCCACAGGTAGTGTTTCGATTCGCCTTGCAAGTTGGCATGATCCCGCTGACAGGAACAACAAGCAAGAGCCATATGCTAGAAGACATCGCAGCTTATGATAAGGAATTAACCGAGGAAGAAATGGATATAATTGAGAACATTGCTTTCAAAGTTAAATGACTCCCAAGAATTAACACACCTGTGCAGGCATAGATATCTACCCGGATTCGACCGTTCCATCTCACCTGGGAACAGGATTGTGGATGATGGATATAACTGATTGATTATATATTATTTTCCTAATAAACTTTGTTCAGTAGGGATCTATATGAATTTATAACTGACAATATTTATTTTATGAAAAAAATTGTGAAGATACCTTGCCTAAAAGCCGCGGTTTCCATATTCAATCAGGATTTAGAAATAGATAAGCCTCGTTAATCTTAGTGCAAATGAACCACTCATTGGTTGTTTTGCACCAATCGTCATCTGTATTAGCTCCCCTGTTTTTGAAGAGATGGCCACACACTCACGAAATCATAGCGTTATAAAATTATAAGGTTGGCACAATAATCGCTTTTTTCAGTTTTTACTTGTAGGATTCAAACCTTTAAAAGAGACATAATGAAACCAATTTTTTACCGTCCTGCCAAACTTCGTGGTTTGGCATTTTTAGGGTTGTTGTTAATGGCTGTAGCTATTCTTGGCGGCATGATCTGGCGCAATTTGCAGCACGTTGAAACAGTTTTATCGTATGTGAACTATTCACATCGCATTCAAAAGGTATCGGTAGGTTTACAACAGGCGGTTATTGGCTATTTGACTAAACCGGTTTCGACTCCCAGTAGAATTGCGTTGGCTGATACACTGGATAAAATGGATGCATTATTGGCGGATAAGCATTATTTGTCAGAATCTACCAAGACCAGTCTGGAAAATGTTAGAAGTATGCTGGCTAATGTGGATGAGATGGGAAGCAAGGAAAAGTACAGTCGTCTGATAGCATCGCTAAAAATAATGAGTGAGACCCTGGGGCATGAGGCATTGCAGAGGGAAATATTATTAGAGAACGTTAATCTCGATACGCAAACTGAACTGTACATAGCATTAGTTACCTTTACTGTGATTTTACTGGGAGCGATGTTATTTTTTCACTTCAGAATACTGCATCCGCTTAATGACCTGAGGAAGTTGCTGGAGCGGTTGACTGATGGTAATTACACTCCAATCACTACCGATCATCTTGATCCATTGCTACTGCCGGTTTTTAACAGTTACAACGAAATGGTAACGCACCTTGCGGAACTGGAAGAAGCCAAAAGTTTATATGCACAATCATTGCAGCGAGAAGTCAGATTAGCCACGCAGACTTTATTGGAACAGCAATATAGTCTTGCTAGAGCCGAACGGCTGGCAGCAATCGGCGAAGTTGCAGCCGAATTGGCGCACGAAATACGCAATCCTCTGGCGGGCATTCAAATAGCTTTCAGTAATCTGCGCCGTGAAATTGATGATCAACACCAATGCGAAAGGATGGAGCTGATTGGTAGCGAGTTGAAACGCCTGGCGCGATTGCTTAACGATATGCTCGATCAAGGCCGTCATTCGCCAGAGGCCGCTACCGATTTTAATGCGGCAGCACTGATTCGGGATTTGCTGGCATTGACGCGTTATCAGATTGCCGAATCAATTCAGTTGGAAATTGATGCGCCTGACTCGTTGCCAGTGCATCTGCCCGAAAGCGGCATACGTCAGGCCTTGTTAAATTTGATTCTGAATGCGGCCGAAGCGCTGGATGGTGGTCCAGGCTTGATATGCATCAGAGCACGTGCAGATAGAGAAGGATTACACATTGATGTAAGCGACAACGGCCCGGGTTTTTCTCAAGAAATGCTGGACTATGGCATACGCCCATTTCGGACCAGCCGCCAACGCGGCACCGGTCTGGGGCTTGCTATGGTGCAACGTTTTATCAAGGATGCAGGAGGTACAATTAAGCTTTGCAATCAACAACCTCATGGCGCTTGTGTGACGCTGTTATTACCGAAAGGATGTATTGCTGGAGACTAATCATGATAGAAACTCTGCTTATTATTGAAGACGAAAAGTTGTTAGGTTCCGAGTTATCCCGGCACTACCGGCAATCCGGTTGGGATGTGGTGCTGGCCACCAATTTATCCGAAGCAAGGGCGTTATTGCTTAATAAAAGAATTGAGCCGCTGCTGATTCTTTCCGACATGAATTTGCCTGATGGAAATGCGCTGGATTTTATGGAAACAATGAAAAAAAATGTCAATTATGCCGAGTGGCTGTTTCTGACTGGTTACGGCAGCGTACCGGATTCGGTAAGAGCCCTACGTCTGGGTGCTTATGATTTTCTGGAAAAGCCGTGCGACCTGGAGCGCCTCGATCTGGTCGTTACCAGTGCGGCACGTAGCGCCTCCATGCAACGCCGGGTAATTGATCAAACCAAGCAAGGTCACCGGCGTTATTCACCCGAGGCTTATCTGGGTCATAGCCGGCAGGCTCAGAGTATTCGCGAGCTCTTGGGAAGGTTGACGCAAGTGCCTTTCAGCGCCTTGATTATTGGCGGCGAAAGCGGTACCGGCAAGGGTTTGATTGCACGCATCCTGCATTATGGCGGTACTCGCGCCCAACAACCGATGATTGAGGTGAATTGTGCAGCTTTGCCGCGCGAATTGCTGGAATCGGAATTATTCGGTCATGAGCCGGGTGCATTTACCGGTGCCTCGGGACGGCATCGGGGTTTGCTGGAGCAGGCTGATGGCGGGACCTTGTTTATGGATGAAATAGGTGAAATGCCGCTGGATTTGCAAGCCAAGCTGCTTAAAGCAATCGAAGATCACAAAGTGCGGCGTTTGGGCGGAGAAAAGGAGATTAGTGTTGATGTGCAGATTGTCGCCGCCAGTAACCGTGATCTGGAAAAAATGGCGCAAGCGGGTGGTTTTCGTATGGATTTATATCATCGCTTGAACGTGTTTCGGGTGATGTTGCCGCCGTTGCGCGAGGCAGTTGAAGATCTGGATGAGCTGGTACCGTTGTTTGTTGCGGAATACAATGCCAAAGCTGGACGGCGGGTTAAAGAAATTCCTGATGATGTCTGGAATAAACTTAAAGCGCATTACTGGCCGGGTAATGTCAGGGAGTTGCGCAATGTCATTGAGCGCTGTGTATTATTTTCTGACGGAGCAATTTTTCCCGGACAATGGCTGCAATTGCCCGGACAGGATTCTCTCTCGGGAGCGGGGCAGCGAGGTCAAAAAACAGATAATAACATAGAGGTTAATGAAAGAGTTATTTGTTTGCCTTTGGATGGCAGCATGGCACTGGATGATATGGATCGATTTATCATTAAAACTGCCCTGGAACGAGCCGATAACAACTTAACCGCAGCTGCGAGAGCGCTGGGTGCGACTCGCGAGACCTTACGCTATCGGGTGCGAAAATATAATCTGAAGATAGCGGATTGATGATGCGACAAACCGCACCTGCAAAATTCCAAACGATTGGTTCAGGTTGCTGATTAAACGACAATAGTTTTGATAAAAAATGAAGGTTAAAATCCCTGTTTAACTATAAAATATGTCCCACTTATTTCTACTATTAACTTCGGAATTACTATGACCCAACAGGACAGCATTAACCTTGTAGAACGATACTATGCAGCTTTCAATGGCGGCGATATGGATACCTTTTTGAATCTGCTCACTGACGATGTCATCCATGACATCAATCAGAGCAAACGGGAAATCGGCAAAGAAGCCTTTACTCAGTTCATGGCGTGCATGAACTACAATTACAAAGAACAACTGGTTGATATGGTCATCATGGCTACAGAAGATGGCAAACGTGCAGCCGCTGAATTTGTTGTATTGGGTGAATACATTAAAACGGATGAAGGCTTGCCAGCCGCAACAGGACAAAATTATAGTCTGCCTGCGGGTGCTTTTTTTGAAATACGCGACAATAAAGTTGCCCGCATCACCAATTATTATAATCTGCAGGACTGGATTGCCCAGGTTAGTCATTAAGCTATAGCATCACTCAGTTAACCAGCAAAAAAACTGCCACAGATTCACAGATTAAACTTTGTATAATCAGTGAATCTGTGGCAACTTTTATAGGGGTGTATTGTGCTAACGGATTTTATTACTTACCCGATTGAAACTCCTTCAAACTTCCCATAACCGGCTGCTTCCATTTCTTCTACCGGAATAAACCGTAGCGCAGCCGAATTTAGGCAATATCTGAGCCCGGTTGGTTCCGGACCGTCATCGAATACATGTCCCAGATGGGAATCACCATAACGGCTGCGAACTTCCGTGCGTGGCAAAAGCAGCAGAAAATCTTCTTTTTTAACGATGTTCTCGGGTACCAGCGGGCGGGAAAAGCTGGGCCAGCCGGTGCCGGAATCAAATTTATCCCTGGATGAAAACAGAGGTTCGCCGCTGACTACATCGACATAAATACCGTCCCGTTTTTCATCCCAGTAGGTGTTTTTAAATGCCGGTTCCGTGGCTTCTTCTTGCGTCACCTGATATTGCAGCGGCGTTAGTGTCTTGCGTAACACGTCATCGGGAGGCTTGCTGTATTGAGCACCGGTTTTTTCATGAGCGACTTTTAGATGTAAATCATCGCTCCATATTTTTTCCAGATATTGATCCCGGCCTGAGTTAAAGCGATAGTAGTTATAGCGGATGGGTTTTTTTTTGTAATAGTCCTGATGATAGTCTTCGGCTGGGTAAAAAGCCTCAAATTTTCTTATTTCGGTAATAACGGGCGCTTTGTAACGTCCTGATTCATTTAATAATTGACGTGAATGTTCGGCGATAGTTTTTTGTTCCTCGGTTTCATAAAAAATCAGGGAGCGATACTGATTACCGCGGTCAATAAATTGACCTTCGTTATCGGTGGGGTTGATCATGCGCCAGAAAGCATCAAGCAGGGTTTCATAACTGATCACATTGGGGTCGTAATAAACCTGAACGCTTTCTACATGTCCGGTAATGCCCTTTGAAACATCCTCGTAGCTGGGATCGACAACATGCCCGCCACTGAAACCCGAAATAACCTTATGAACGCCGGGCAGTTTTTCAAAATCCGATTCTGTACACCAAAAACAGCCTCCCGCAAATGTGGCAACTGACAGGTTTTCAGGTGTTTCTGTAGCGGGTGCTTCCTGGTTTGTATCGCCATAACTGCTGATTGCCAATACCGAGGCAATAGCAATAATTGATAAGGATATAACTGTTTTCATAACATCGCCCTCTTTACTAATAATTTTAAGTGCTTTAGGATAGCCGAGGTCCTAAGTCTGTCCTGAGCAAAGTTACAGGGCTCAGGACAGGCTTGTCGAAGAACGTACCGCATGGCTTTGATTGATTTGTTTTTTGCGTCAGGCCGTTCTGCCAATCTTCAATAACAATTCGTCCAAAAAATTAATGCGTATGTTTGTGCTCGTGATCATGTTTATGATCTTCGACATTTGCATTTTTATCGACCTGATCAATACTCTCTCTATTTTCCAACTTTGCATTGTCATGCCCATGAACATGACTGGCACTGTCTTCAGGAACTGGCGCAGCTTTAACGGCGACTCCATATTGATAAACCATTAATCCCCCCAAATCAGCGCCCAGCATCATAAGCGCATACAGTAAAGCTGAAAGTATAAGAAAAAAGCCGTTAGCGCCGCCCCGGATCAGGGAGCCACTCATCATCCGCCAAATCGATAATACTGTTGCCAGGGACAGCACCGAGATGCCGAAATATTTATGGCGCTCCATAATATCATGTACATCCTGCCCATGAGCTACAGTGCTGGCGGCCATAAGGCCTGCCATTACGGTGAAAAGGGCGGCGATCGTGCCAAGATAAAGAAACCAGCTGGCAACACTGCGCCATTGCGGTTTTTTTGCAAGTGTGCCCACTAAATCCAGTGCAAAAAAAGCCGATAAAAATGCGATAGGGAAGTGCACCAGTAGCGGATGAATATTATCCATACCCGCAAATCCTGGCATAATTGAGGAAAATATTTTCTCCGGACCTTGAGTTGAAAGGTTCTCAAAAAAAGCCAACAGGCTTGAAACACTTTCCACAATACCGCCGTCGTGATCGGCGCCACCATGAATCTGGAAGGATAAAAAGTTAGTCATATCAATCATTATAATGTTTTTGAAAAGTAGTCAATCTACTCGAAATTTGAGTAATTGCAAATATGAAAGATGAAAGGTAAAAGGTGAAAATTGGCCTTTCACTTAATCAAAGCGCCTGGCATCGGCGGGTAATTTATTGAACACCGGGTGTTTTGCAATGCCATACTGTTCGGGGTAGTAAACTGCGCCCAGATACAGGCCATCCGGCGGCGCGGTTATTCCACCCAGTTTGCGGTTTTTAACAGCAAGTAAATGTTGCGTCCATTCTACCGGTTTCTTGCCCGCACCAATATCAATCAACACGCCGGCGATATTTCTGACCATGTGATGCAAGAACGCATTGGCGGAAATATCGATGAGGACATTATCACCTTCCCGATACACATCAATGAAATACATCGCACGCATAGGGCTCCTGGATTGACAGCCCTGGGCGCGGAATGATGAAAAATCATGTTGTCCGATTAAATGCTGCGCGGCTTCGTGCATTTTTCCGGCATCCAGCGGCTTATAACACCAGGTGACCTGTTTGCGTAATAAAGCCGATTTGACGGGCCGGTTAAGAATGATATAGCGGTAAAAACGGGCAATAGCACTGTATCTTGCATGGAAATCGCCTAGTGCTTTATTTGCCCAGGTGATTCTGACATCAGCCGGCAGGTTGCTATTGCCGCCCAGCATCCAGGCATGAAGGCTGCGCTCGGTTTCTGCTTCAAAATGCACGACCTGCCCAAGGGCGTGAACCCCGGCATCGGTTCTTCCCGCGCATATTACCGTAACGGGATGGTTTGCAACTTTGGATAAAGCCTGTTCGAGGGTTTGCTGTACGCTGCGTTGATGGTGGGCTTGCCACTGCCAGCCTGAAAAACCGCTGCCATCGTATTCTACGCCTAAAACAATCCGTGTTTTATTCATGAATATAAACCTTGAACCCCGCTTCTACACGATTAAACAGATTCAGTAAATCGACATTTTTCATACGAATACAGCCATGAGATTCAGGTTTTCCGGTTATTAATTCATCAGGACAGCCATGAATATAAATATAACGCCAGGCAGTATCGACGTTGCCGTAGCGATTTTTGCCCGGCTCCAGGCCGCCTAGCCATAAAATCCGTGTTAATATCCAGTCGCGCTGCGGATTTTGTCTGGCTAAATCAACACTGTATATTTCACCGGTAGCGCGTCTGCCGGCAAAAACAGTTTGCAACGGTTGATTTGCGCCAATTTTTGCCCGGATATTATGCCAGCCGGTAGGCGTGCATTCACTGCCCATCAGTTCGCCCGCGCCTTTTTTTGCTGTGGAAACGGGGTAACACTGTACCCTGTTACCATCCGCATAAACCGTCAATTGCTGACTGGCGATATCAATATCCAGATAATTCCGGACATCGCAAGTCTCATTATTTTTCATTTACTAAAGTTTCGGGGTTCTGTCGCAAATATTTATAAAGGCCAAGCCGCATTAATCTGCGGACGCAATTATCCTGCTAACGCCATAAACTGTTTATAAGCCGGAATATTGTTTTCTGACAGCTGCTTTTTTCGAATCATGTGCGCAGTTTCAATA